>PNLG01000241.1 GCA_013822915.1 Sphingomonas sp.
ATCATGTCGGCAACGGCGGAGGCCGGTTCGCCGCTGCGGTCGCTCTCGTCCCACACTTCGTTCAACCGGTCGGGGATTTTGTGGATGCGCGCCTCCACCTCGGCGCGGTCGCCCTGCCCCATATATTCTAGGCAGACATTGATGATCCCGCCCGCGTTGATGACGTAATCAGGCGCATAGGTGATCCCGCGCGCGTGCAGCCGCCAGCCATCCTCGCGGGTTGCAAGCTGATTATTGGCCCCGCCCGCAATCACTTTGGTCTGGAGCGTCGCGATACTGCGCTCGGTCAAAATCGCGCCCAGCGCGTTCGGGCTGACGATATCGGCTTCGATCGCCAGAATGTCGTCCGCCGCCACGTGATTCGCGCCCAGCCGGGTCGCCAATGCCTCGGCCCGGTCGCTATCCACATCGGCAAGTGTCAGCCGCGCACCATCCTGCGCGAGCAATTCCGCCAGACCACCGCCGACCGAGCCGACGCCCTGAATAGCGACATGAACGTCCTGCATCCGGTCCGCGCCCAACCCGCGCCGCGCCGCCGCCTTCACGCCCAAATAAACGCCGAGCGCGGTCGACGGCCCCGGATTGCCTCCCGCGCGCCCAGAGGCAACCGGCAAGCCGGTGACATAGCGCGTCTCGCTGGAAATCGTCACCATGTCCCGGTCGGACATGCCGACATCCTCGGCCGTTACATAGCGGCCACCAAGCGATTCGATCGCCCGGCCAAATGCCTTCAACATCGCCTCGGTCTTGGTGCGCGCGGGGTCGGCAAGCACTACCGCCTTGCCACCGCCCATAGGCAGCCCGGCCATCGCGTTTTTGAAGCTCATTCCCCGCGACAGGCGCAACGCATCGGTGATCGCATCATCGCTGTCGGCATAGTGCCAGAATCGGACTCCACCGCCCGCCGGGCCCAGCTTGGTCGAATGGATGGCAATAACCGCCTGCAATCCGGTGGCCGGATCGCTGAAAAGGTGAACACCCTCATGCGCGTCGAAATCGGGAAAGCCCCAGCCGTTGGTCAAGCGCGTTGCCCCCGCAGTGTGTCGAAACAATGGGGCGACCGACGGGACTTGAACCCGCAACTTCCGGCATCACAAGCCGGCGCTCTAACCAATTGAACTACGGTCGCCATGAAGGCCGCGGCACTAGCGGGCGCAGGCGCCCCCCGTCAACCCTATCAAAACCGCCCTTCGACGGAAAGGCGGTAACCGTCGCTCCCGCTCTGAAATCCGCTTGCGGTCAGCGACGCGATGCTTGCCGGATCGCTGGTCGCCACCAGCAGCTCGCTACGATAGCGCCCATCGCCGTTCACGGTCAGCCGCAGTCGTTCGGTGCCCGAGGCGCTGGCAAGCGCGATCAGCATGGCGGCCCCCTCGCACCGTGCGGTCCCGCTGAGCCCCTGCGCGAGCGTGATGCCACCCACGGCACCGCCCAGCGCGAGCTTGATGCGCCCATCGGCCATCGAGCAGGCACCGCGCGTAAAGGCGACCGACACATCCTCCAAATGGACCTTGGTCACCGGAAGCGGCGCGAACAGTCGCCCCGCAGCGACACTGGCGGTCAAATCGTCGACGCCAAAGCTGGCGCCAGAAATCGTCACCCCGCCGCGCAGCGCCGGTCCCGTGAGCGGTGGCGGTCCCGCCACATCAATTCGCGCCTGACCGAGCAAAAGCGAGACGGGGGCAAGAAACGCATGCATATCCCCGAGATCAAGATCGCCGAAATGCACTTCGCGCAGCGTTGCAAACCACACCGGCCCGACTGATGACCGCGCGCTCAACCCTGCGCCACCCAGTCCCGTCAGCCCCAGCGCGAACCGCATCGGCATCATCGCGATGAGAGCGGCGACGAACAGCGCGGCCAGCACGATCCGCGGTCGGGCGAGCACACCTTTCCCCATCATGGCGCGCGCACTTTCCACGTAATCTGCACCGAAAGCGTCTGATCGCCATTGTCGGTGGTCGAAAGTGTATCGACCAGGATGCCGTCGCGCTCCATGTCGGCGATCCAGCCGAACAGCGCGGTGGGCCGGGCAGAAGCAATGCCGATCAACAGCGCATTGTTGGTCTGCGGCGATACCGTCGTCAGCGCAAAGCCGACGCTCGCGGCGCGCGCGCGGACCGTTTCTTCAAGCGTGCCCGTTAATGCCGGCTCGCCCGCTTTCATCAGCGGCTGCATCGCGGCGATCTGGCCCTCGGTCGTTGCCAGCCGGATTACGGCAGAGGCATGGCGGGTCTTGGCCGCCGCCAGCCCCTCACTCACCGGCCGGACGACGCCGAACCAGCCAATCGTGGCAATCGCGAGCACAGCGGCGGCCAGCACTCCGGCGCGTTCGCGCCCGCTCAGCCCCGCGAACCAGATGGTCAGCCGCGCGATCATCGCGGCGCCACCGTTAACTCGCCGCTCACCCGACCGCCGCCGCTCGAAAAGACGCTTTGCGAAACCATCATGCCATGCGCGGCGATGCCATTGCTGACGTCGGTGACTTGCCCCTCATTCTGCGTCACCAGCGTCACACGCATTTTGCCCATCGCGTCGAACGCAAGCGTCCGCAGCTCACTGCCCGGCACCGCCTGCACCGCGTCGAACACAGTCGCTGCCGTCTGGGTAAAGCCGGCGCCATTGCCGCGCATCCGCACCAGTCGCGCCTCCAGTTGGCGCCCGGCATCGTTGACGGTTTCGCTGCGCGGCAACCCGGTCCGCGCGAGCGTATCGGCGCGCCGCTCCAGCGCATCGGCGGCAACGCTGTAGCGCGTAATCTCCGCGATCGTCACCGCGAGCACGAGCAACAGGATCACCGCCACCAACCAAAACGCGCGGCGCAGCAACCGCCAATCGAATGCCATCGCGATGCGTTTTGCAAAGTTGCCCTGCCGCAGGTCCAGTGCGGGGTGCGCGATTGCCGCGACCACGGCCTGTTCCAGGGCGGCGCGCTCCAGAATCCTGGGGGTCATGCCGCCCGTCAGCGCGGGCGTCAGCGCCGGCTCGTCGGCAAAGCCGCTATCGGTCCCGCGAATCACCCCATCGCCACCGAAATCGCCGCGAACAAAGCCCTCCTCCGGGCGCGGCAACAACATGGGCGCCGGGATCATCGCATCGGGGTCGAGCCCCTTGGCCGCCAGCGCATCGAGCCAGTCACGCATGCGGTCGGCCGCGACCACGCCGATGGGGCGTGCGGGCGCGCCCTCATCCCCGACCGCGACGTGGAGCTCCGCGATGGGCGCCGCACTTGCCTCTGCCACCAGCAATCGCGCTGCCGCCGATGCTTGCGCGAGCGAGCGGGCGCTCACTGCGGCCCAGTGCAGCGTTACATCCTCGGCCGGGACAATCACCGTGAGCGGGGACGAATCAGCCTCTGGCACGCCTTCGCCCCGCGCGACAATCGCCTCGCCGTCAATCGCGATCCAGCGATGCGTGCCGTCACCAGCGCTGGGCAGGAAAAGCGCGCGCACCGTCATGACGGATCGCTCCAC
>PNLG01000163.1 GCA_013822915.1 Sphingomonas sp.
TGGGCATACGGTTGAGGCGTTCTGGCACGCGGTGCGGCACGCGCGGCCGGTGACGATCGGGCTGAACTGCTCGTTCGGGGCGCAGCAATTGCGGCCGCATGTGAAATCGCTCAGCGCCATCGCCGACACACTCATCATGGTTTATCCCAATGCCGGGCTGCCCAATGAACTGGGCGCGTATGACGAATTGCCGGCGGAAACGGCGGCGCTGGTGTGCGAATGGGCGGCGGCGGGGCAGGTCAATATCCTCGGCGGTTGTTGCGGCTCGACGCCAGCGCATATCAGGGCGATTGCCGATACCGTGACAGGCCTGTCGCCGCGCGCGCTGCCCGTGCCGCCGGTGGCGACGCGGCTCGCCGGGCTCGAACCGATGACGATGGCGGCCTGACCCTCCGTTTACCCCGCCGCTGCGGCGATAGGATTACCCATGAACACAACCACCTCTGCCCAATTCGTCAACATTGGCGAGCGCACCAACGTGACCGGGAGCGCGAAGTTCAAAAAGCTCATCATGGCGGGCGATTATCCCGCCGCGATCGAAATCGCGCGCCAGCAGGTTGAATCGGGCGCGCAGGTGCTCGACGTCAACATGGATGAAGGGCTGCTCGACGGCACTCAAGCGATGACGACCTTCCTGAAGCTGATCGCCGCCGAACCCGATATTGCGCGCATCCCGTTCATGATCGACAGCTCGAAATGGAGCGTGATCGAGGCCGGACTGAAATGCGTCTCCGGCAAGCCGATCGTCAATTCGATCAGCATGAAGGAGGGCGAGGGTCAATTCCTCGATCAGGCGCGCAAAGTCATGAATTATGGCGCGGCCGTGGTGGTGATGGCGTTTGACGAAGTGGGTCAGGCCGACACCCAGGCGCGCAAGGTCGAGATTTGCGAGCGTGCCTATAAACTGCTGACTGGCATCGGCTTTCCGCCCGAAGACATCATCTTTGACCCCAATATCTTTGCGGTCGCGACGGGGATTGAGGAGCATAACAACTACGCCGTCGATTTCATCGAGGCATGCCGCGAGATCAAGGCACGCTGCCCCCACGTCCATATCTCCGGCGGGTTGTCGAACCTGTCGTTCAGTTTTCGCGGGAACGAACCGGTGCGCCGCGCGATGCATAGCGTGTTCCTCTATCACGCGATCCCGGCGGGGATGGACATGGCAATCGTCAATGCCGGGCAGTTGGACGTGTATGACACGATCGACCCCGAACTGCGCACCGCGTGCGAGGATGTGATCCTGAACCGGGATGCCGATGCGGGCGAGCGGTTGGTGGCGCTCGCCGAGCGGTATCGCGGCACCGATGCCGTTGCCGAAAAAGCCGCCGAAGAGTGGCGCGGCTGGGGCGTTGCCAAGCGGCTCGAACATGCGCTGGTGAAAGGGATCGACGCGTTCGTCGTCGATGACACCGAAGAAGCGCGGCAGCTTTTCGCCAAACCGATCGAAGTGATCGAAGGCCCGTTGATGGACGGGATGAACGTGGTCGGTGACTTGTTTGGTTCAGGCAAAATGTTCCTGCCCCAAGTCGTCAAATCGGCGCGGGTAATGAAAAAGGCGGTCGCCCACCTCCTCCCCTATATCGAGGCATCGAAAGAGCCAGGCGCTAAGGGCAAGGGCAAGATCATCATGGCGACCGTCAAGGGCGATGTGCATGATATTGGCAAGAATATCGTCGGCGTCGTGTTGCAGTGCAATGGCTTTGACGTGGTGGATCTGGGCGTGATGGTGCCGTGGACCAAAATCCTCGAAGCCGCGAACGAGAATGATGCCGACATGATTGGCCTTTCGGGCCTCATCACCCCGTCGCTCGACGAAATGGTGACGGTGGCAGAGGAAATGGCGCGCGCGAACATGACAATGCCGCTGCTGATCGGCGGTGCCACCACGTCAAAGGTCCACACCGCGCTGCGCATCGCACCCGCTTATCCGGGGCCAGTGGTGCATGTGCTCGACGCGAGCCGGGCAGTCGGCGTTGCGACCACGCTGGTCAGCGACACGATCCGCGATGATTTCGTCGCGAAAACCGATGCTGAGTATGCCGCCGTCCGCGCCGCGCGCGAGGGCAAGGGGCAGAACGAGCTGTTCCCGATCGAGCGCGCCCGCGACAACGGCTTTGACGCCGATATGAGCCTGAAAGCCCCCGCGCCAAAGCACCCCGGCGTGCATGTCTTCCGCGACTGGGACTTGGCCGATCTGGCGCAGTATATTGACTGGACGCCGTTTTTTCGCGCGTGGGAACTGGCGGGCAATTACCCCGCGATCCTCGACGATGCGATTGTCGGCGAGAGCGCGCGGTCGCTATTTGCTGACGCGCAGGCGATGCTCGCGAAGATCATCGACCAGAAATGGCTGACCGCGCGCGGCGTCTGTGGCTTTTGGCCATGCGCGCGGGACGGCGACGATGTGATGCTCCACCTCGACAATGAGGATCACGTCCGCCTCCCGTTCCTGCGCCAGCAGGTTGCCAAGCGAGAGGGGCGGGCCAACATGTGCCTCGCCGATTTTATCGACCATGATGGCGACTGGATTGGCGGCTTTGCGGTGTCGATCCACGGCATCGAGCCGCATCTGGCGAAGTTCAAGGCAGCAATCGACGATTATTCGGACATTTTGCTCAAAGCGCTCGCCGATCGTTTTGCGGAGGCGTTCGCCGAACGGCTGCACGCGCATGTCCGCACCGAGCTATGGGGTTATGCGGCGGGCGAGCAATTGACGCCCGAAGCGCTGATCCGTGAGCAATATCGCGGCATCCGCCCCGCGCCCGGCTACCCCGCCTGCCCCGACCACAGCACCAAGCCGATCCTGTTCAAGCTGCTCGACGCGCACCACGCAACCGGCGTGTCGCTGACCGAGAGTTTCGCGATGCTGCCAACGGCGGCGGTCAGCGGCTTTTACTTCGCGCACCCGCAAAGCGAATATTTCGGCGTGGCGCGGATCGGGCCGGATCAGGTCGCGGATTACGCCGCGCGGCGCGGGGTGGACGTGAAGGCGGCGGAACGCTGGCTGCGACCGAATTTGGACTAGGAGCGCATTGCCACCGGTTAACGCGCGCGCCGCCTGTGCCAGGACGGGGCGGCGCTTGCGTTAACGCTCTATATCTCTTCCGAAATCCCGGGATTTGGGGCATCGCGGGGCGCCCACAGGAGCTTGCCGATGCGTCCCGTCCTCCCGCTTATCGCCCTTGTCCTCACCGTCCCTGCGGGTGCGCAAGGGGGGGGCGCCCCCTTCACCATTGCCGAGACGGGGGAAGGGTTTGCCCATCTGGAACAAGCACTGGCAGCGGCTGGCCCGCGTGGCGAATTCACGCAATCGACCATCCTGATTGCGCCCGGCACCTACCGCGAATGCGCTGTTCAGACCTGGGGCAAGGTGACGTTCAAGGCGATCACGCCTGGCACTGTCATTTTCGATGGTGTCGCGTGTGAAGGCAAGGCGGCG
>PNLG01000427.1 GCA_013822915.1 Sphingomonas sp.
ACGCAAGGTCATGACGTTCCGCGCGAGCCAGATGATGCGCGAAGCAATTGTCCGGGCTGGGTAAAGCCTTCAAATAATGTCGCAAAAAGCCGCTGGTGCTTATCGGACCATTGGCGAATTGTCGCAAGAAACGGGCGTCGCCCGCCACATCTTGCGGTATTGGGAAACGCGCTTTGTGCAGTTGCGCCCAATGACGCGGGCCGGGCGCCGACGCTATTACCGGCCGGAGGATGTGGCGCTGGTGCGCCGCATCCACGGCCTGCTTGTCCATGATGGCTATACCATTCGCGGCGTGCAGGCGTTGCTCGCCAGCGAAGCCGTGGGCGCGCCGTCGGTGGATGTGAGTGCGCTACGCCGCATCCGCGACGGGCTTGCGCAGGCTCTGGCCGCCGCCGAGTCGCGGTAGCGGCTGGGCCGGAGTCGAGCCCGAATCCGGGTCAAATCGGCGCCCTTTCGATCGCAATCTACCCAATATGGGCATCTCGATCCTCCGACAGGCCAGCGCGCAGCAACATGGCCACTGCGCCCGCCACTTGATCGGGCGCCAAATCATCCCCCCACACGCCGTAACGCAGCCCTAAAAACACATTCATCCCCATGATCGCCCAGGCATAGACATCGGCATGATCGCCGCGCACTTCGCCGCGCGTCGCCGCTGTGCGCAGCCGCTGGGCAATGCGTTCGGCCGTGGTCTGATAGTGATCGCGAAAGCTCTGCGGATCGACGAATTCGGCCTCGTCGATGATCCGGTAGATTTCCTTATGTCCGCGCACAAATTCGATAAATGCCTGTAGCCCGGCCTGTTCGGCGGCGAGCTGATCGGGCGCCGCCACCAGCACCGGGGCGACATGATCGCGCACCTGATCCGACATGTCGCGCACCAGTGCGCGGAACAGCGCGTCCTTGCTGTCGAAATAGGTGTAAAAACTCCCCAGCGCGACGCCCGCGCGCCGGGTGATCCCGCTGATCGAGGCGTCGTGAAAGCCGCGCTCGCCAAATTCGCTGCGCGCCGCGTCGAGGATCGCCCGCCGCGTCTTGCGACCCCGGTCGGTGCGCGGCTGTTTGGCATCGGGCGAGGCGAGAGTGACGGGCATCGCGCGGCTTCTCATCTTCTAAGTTGAAACATGGTTCACCTTTCAGTATAGATCGGGAGAGCCGCAGCGCAACCCGCAGAAGTCCGCGTCGGCCATAGGAGGGATATTCGATGATCGACCGCATTGCCTGCCTGCGTGCCGCGCTGTTTGCTGGTGCCGCGATGATTGCGCTGCCCGCGGCCGCCCAAACCACGCCTGACCAAACCGCGCCCGCCGCTCCCGATGCGGTGATCGCGGACGCGCGCGAAAGTGATGACGTGGTCGTGATCGCCCGGCGGCGCGAGGAACGGTTGCTCGACGTGCCGATCGCCGTGTCGGCGCTGTCGCAAACCGATCTGGCCAAGCTTCAGGCGATTGACTTGTCGGGTATTCAGGGCGCGATCCCCAACGTCAATCTGGTGCAGGGCCGGGGTTCTTCGACCAGCGCGAATTTCTTCATCCGCGGCATTGGCCAGCCCGACGCGCTGCAAACCTTTGACCCCGCCGTCGGCGTTTATGTCGATGGCGTGTATCTCAGCCGGATTCAGGGCGCGCTGCTCAACCTGTTCGATGTGCAGCGGGTCGAAGTGCTGCGCGGACCGCAGGGCACGCTCTATGGCAAGAACACCATTGGTGGCGCGGTCAACATCGTCACGCGCAAGCCCGATCTCGGCGCTTTTCATGCAAGCGCCGATGTCACCTATGGCGCGTTCGACCAGGTACTGCTGAACGGTTATGTCACCGCCCCCCTGATCGAGGACAAGCTCGCGCTGTCGCTGGCGGGGACATATGACACGCGCGAGGGGCTGGTCACCGATCCGCTGACCGGGCGGCGGTTCAACGATCGCAATCTGTGGGCCGGGCGCGGCATTTTGCGGTTCAAGCCGGTTGACGGCTTTGAATTCACCCTATCGGGCGATTACACGAAGCAACGCAACGCGGCGACCCTGGGCTATCCGACCGCGCCGCTGCTGCGCACCAGCCTGTTCCCGGTGGGTGCGACGGTGCTCGTCCCCGCCAATCCCTTTGGCCCCTATGATTTCCGCGCCGCGACCAGCCTGACGCCGGCGCAAGGGCAACGGCTCGACCATTGGGGGATTGGGTTTACGGCCAATATCGACATTACCGATACGCTCCAATTCGTGTCGATCACGGGCTATCGCAAGCTCGACCCCAGCTTCTTCATCGACATTGACGCCAGCCAATTTCTGCTCGGCGATGTGTTTGTCGGGGTGAACCAGAGCCAGTTCAGCCAGGAAGTTCAGTTCAAATATAATGGAACAAAGCTGAAAGGGGTGTTCGGTCTTTATTACCTGAACGAAGACGTGCGGTCCGATCAAACCGCCTTTGGTAATGATATTTTCACCTTCCTGGGCGGTCCAGTTACCTTTACACGGCTTATCAACGATTCTCAGAATACCAAAAGCTATGCCGCTTTTGGCCAATTGACCTATGATTTTACGAACCGGCTCGATTTTACAGCCGGGTTACGCTACACGCGCGAAGATCGGCGCTATAATCGTTTCACCACGACGATTTCGTCGCTCGGGGCGCTCAACAACCTGACGTTCCGCTTCCCCGACAATTTGCCAGCCCCCCTGAATGCCGACAATGTGGCGAGTTTCGATGCATTCACGCCAAGCTTCACGCTGAGCTTCAAGCCGAACCGCGACACGCTGGTTTATGCCAGCGCCAATCGCGGCTTCAAGTCGGGCGGGTTCAATGGCCGCGCGAACAGCGTCAACGATCTGACTCTGGTGGTGAACGGCACGCCGACGATCGTGAACCGCTTCCGCCCGGAAACGGTTTGGACCTATGAAGTTGGCGCCAAGGGCAGTTTTGCCGATGGCCGGGTCAAGCTGTCGGCGGCGGCGTTTTACTCTGATTACAGCGATTTTCAGGCGCGCGTCGGCGGCGGTGTGGTGGGGGCGGCGAATACCGGCGTCTTCCCGGTCATCAATGCCGGTCGCCTGCGCATCTGGGGCATCGAGCTTGAGACGATCGTAAAGCCCACGCGCGCGCTGACGCTGACCGGGTCATTTGGGTATCTCGACGCGCGTTATCTGCGCTTTGACGATGGCAGGCGGGTGCCGCCGGGCACCTTCTCATGCAACCCGACAGGGGCGGCGATCACGTGCCGCCCGGCGTTTGCGCCGCCAATCTCGGCGCGGCTGGCGGGCGATTATGTCGTGGCCATGGGGTCGAACAAGCTGACGCTCGGGCTGGAGGGGCGCTTCATCGACAAGCATTTCCTGTCGGTGGACAATCGTCCTGGCCTGACCGAGCCGGGCTATGTGCTGGGCAATGCCTATGCGCAGGTCGATTTCGC
>PNLG01000192.1 GCA_013822915.1 Sphingomonas sp.
TTCCCTTAAACTCCCAAATCACTCTCATCGGCCCAGATCAGCGGGCGAAAGGCATTGATCCACGCAAGCGGCTGCCGCCTTGGCCGACCATTGGGCGCGACGAAAGCGGCGGTGACTTCGGCTTCCGCCAATATCGTCTCAGCGCGGATGACTCGTTGATGAATGACGCACGACGCCGCCCGCACCACCATCAGCCGACTGGCAACGACAACCGCATCGTCAAGCCGGGCAGGCGCGCGGTAGCGGATATGGAGATCGGTGACGGCATAGGCCCCCTCGCCCGCGTCATGCGCCGCGCGCTGTTCAATCCCGGCGAGGCGCAGCATGTCGGACCGCCCGCGCTCCATCCAGCGCAGATAATTGGCGTGATAGGCGAGGCCCGACAGGTCGGTATCCTCAAAATACACCCGCATCGCCAACCGGTGCTCGCGCCCGACAAAGCGGCCACCCGCTGGCGCGTCGAGCTGCTGGTCGGGGAGGGGCGCGGCCATGGTGCGCGGCTGTTAACCGACTATCGCGCGCGTGAGAACCCCGGCCGGGTGGCGATTTACCCCATAGGCGGGTCGAACAGCCCGTCCTGCGCGCCCTCTGGCGGATTCAAGCCCAAGTGCCGCCACGCCAACCCGTTCAGGCAACGCCCCCGTGCCGTCCGCGCCACCAGGCCAAGCTGGATCAGATAGGGTTCAATCACTTCCTCAATCGTGTCGCGCGGCTCGCTGAGCCCCGCCGCCAGCGTCTCCACCCCCACCGGCCCGCCGCGATAGATATCGGCGATCATCATGAGATAACGCCGGTCCATCGCATCAAGCCCAAGCGTATCAACCTCCAGCCGATTGAGGGCTGCGTCCGCAGCGCGCGCATCGACGATTGCGTGCCCGGCGGCATGGGCAAAATCGCGCACCCGGCGCAGCAGCCGTCCGGCGATGCGCGGCGTGCCGCGCGCCCGGCGGGCAATCTCGGCGGCGCCATCGGCGGCCATCGGCAGGGCCAGCAGCGCAGCGGCGCGCGTCACCACCCGCGTCAATTCGGCCACCGTATAGAAACTCAACCGCACCGGAATCCCGAACCGATCACGCAAGGGGGTGGTGAGCAGCCCCTGCCGCGTCGTCGCGCCGACGAGGGTGAAGCGCGGCAAGTCGATCCGCACACTACGCGCCGATGGCCCCTCGCCGATCATCAGATCGAGCGCGCGATCCTCCATCGCGGGATACAGGATTTCCTCCACCTGCGGCTGGAGCCGGTGGATTTCGTCGATGAACAGGACATCGCCGTCCTCCAAATTGGTGAGCAGTGCGGCCAAATCGCCCGATTTGGCAATGACGGGGCCGCTGGTTGCGCGAAACCCCACCCCCATTTCGCGCGCGATAATCTGCGCCAGCGTCGTCTTGCCCAGGCCGGGGGGGCCAAAGAACAGCACATGGTCAAGCGCGTCCCCGCGCGCTCTGGCGGCGTCGATGAACACGCGCAAATTCTCACGCGCACCCTGTTGCCCGACAAACTCGTCGAGCGATTTGGGGCGCAGCGCGGCGTCGACATCCTCGCTCGCGCGGGCGGGGGAGAGGAGGCGGTCGTCAGTCACTTCGCCGCCTTTCGCAGCGCTTGCGGATCGCCCAGCTGCTGAGTTGAACCAGAGCCAAGCAACCGATAATCGCACTGATTTCTATAATTGGCCAAAACACCAGCGCGATTACGGCCGTCGATGACCTTGACGACCAAGCTACGTAATTGAGCCACACCGCAACCGCGAAAGCACCGAAGGCGAGCAGCCATGCCGCAACGGCGACCTGGCGATCGGACACAGAACAAGCGAGCATGGCAGCCAGCCCAATCGGGGCTCCGGTGAACCCGACCGACAAGATGGCTGCTGACCAATCCACCTCACCGAACCGTAAAGTCATTGTTATACATACTTCGATGAGAAGGGACGCGGCAATCGCTATAAACGCAATTCCCGCCAAATTGCGCTTGCCAATAATGCTCATTTCGCCGCCTTCCGCAGCGCCAGCGGCACCAGGGCGTTGAGGCTCGCGTCGACATCGTCAACCACGCGGGCGGAGGAAAGGAGGCGGTTGTCGGTCATTTCGGCGCACTCAGTGCGATACGATTGCCTTCGCTGTCCTCGATTTCGGCGACGAAGCCGAACGCGCCGACATTCTTCTTCTCATAAAGTATTTTCGCGCCCCTTGCCCGGGCGAGTTTCAGCACTGCATCGATATCGGCGATTCGGAAATAAACAATCGGCCCGGTCTTACCCGGCACATAGACATCGCCCTTGACCAGCGCGCCGCTCGCCCCGGCTCCGCCCTCAACAGCCGGAAACAGCGCCACATCGTAACCGTCAATAGTCTCGCGCACGAAGTCGAAGCCGAACAGTTCAGTATAAAACGCCATTGCCCGGTCCATGTTGGTTACCGGAATTTCGACATAAGCAATGGGATTGGCGGCCCCCGATTTTTCTCGTGCAGGGGCCGGAGCTATCGCCGCAACCAATGCCATCACCGCCAAGGTTGCAAGCCCGATCCTCACTTCGCCGCCTTTCGCAGCGCCAGCCGCACCAGCGCGTCGAGGTTCGCGCTCGAGCCCAGTTCCTCCTCCGCTGCGGCCACCGCGCTGCTTGCCTCTGCCGGACGGAAGCCGAGGTTGAGGAGCGCGGAGACCGCGTCGGCACTTGCCCCCTTTGTCACAACGTCCGCGCTGCCCGTGCCACCCGTGCCGACCGCAATCGCACCGCCCGCATCCTTCAGCTCGCGCACGATCCGCTCGGCAAGCTTTTGCCCGACCCCGTTGGCGCGCGCGACCATCGCCTTGTCCTGCGCGCCGATCGCGCGAGCGAGCTCCGCCGGGTCAAGCGTCGACAGAATTGCGAGCGCCACTCGCGCCCCCACGCCCTGCACCCCGGTCAGAAGCCGGAACCAGTCGCGTTCGACAGCACTTGCAAAGCCCGCCAGCCGGATGAAATCCTCCCCCACCAGCATTTCGGTGTGGAGCATCACCGCCTCCCCCACCGGGCCAATGCTGGCGAGTGTCTTGGCCGACGCACCGACCAGATAGCCGACGCCGCCGACATCAATCACCGCGCTGTCGATGCCGGTCGAATGCAGCCGTCCTTTCAGATGCGCGATCATCGGCCCTTGCTAAGCGCCGCGCGGGCGCCTGTCACCTGACTTCCTGTCACCTCACTTGTCGCAGGCGGGCAGAACGGGCAGTGCTCATCAGAACGATACGAGGGAGTCTGATGCCAACCGATATCGACATTGCCCGCCAGGTCACACTGCGCCCGATTGCCGAGGTGGCCGCCAGCGCCGGGATTCCGGCGAGCGCGATCGAGCCCTATGGCCGTGCCAAGGCGAAGATCGACGTTACCGCGCTGCCCGCGCCCGCCAGACAGGGCAAGCTCAT
>PNLG01000126.1 GCA_013822915.1 Sphingomonas sp.
CGCTCTCACCCAGGCGCGGATGGTCCGCGCCGCCCTTTGCACAGCGCATGACTGGGCGGAGGATGACGTTGAGATTATCGTCATCAAAACCACCGGCGACCTGGTTCAGGATCGCGCGCTCGCCGAAATCGGGGGCAAGGCGCTATGGACCAAAGAGCTGGACCGGGCGCTGATCGCCGGTGAAATCGACTGCGCGGTGCATTCGATGAAGGATGTCGAGACGATCCGCCCGGCCGAAATCACGATTGCGGCAATGCTGCCCCGTGCCGATGTCCGCGACCGGTTGATCGGAGCGGAGTCGATTGATGCGCTGCGGATGGGGGCAGTGCTGGGCACAAGTTCGCCCCGCCGGTCGGCGCAGGTGCAGCGGCTGCGCCCCGATATCCGCATCGTCCTGCTGCGCGGCAATGTCGATACCCGGCTGGCCAAGGTGGCATCGGGGGAGATTGACGCGACCTTGCTGGCCGCCGCCGGGCTCGACCGGCTGGGGCGCGGGGAGGTGGGAGCAGCGATCCCGGTTGACGTCATGCTGCCTGCGCCTGCGCAAGGGGCAGTGGGGATCGAGGCATTGGCCGACAGCGCGGCGGCGGCGCAGGTGGCGGCGATTGCCGATCCGGCCACAATGGCGTGCGTGGGAGCCGAACGGGCGCTGCTCGCCGCCCTTGGCGCCGATTGCCATTCGCCGATGGCCGCGCTGGCGGTGATCGCGGACGGGGAGATGAGCTTGCGCGGCGAGTTGTTTTCCGGCGACGGGTGCGCGCAGGTCAGCGGCACGGCATCGGGCGCAGCTGGCGATCCCGGCTTTGCAGCGTCCCTTGCCGCTGACCTGCTGAGGCGCGCGCCGGATGCGGTGCGGGGCCATTTCGGCAAATAAGCCCCCGCGCCGCCGCATCGCGGTGTTGCGGCCCGAACCCGGCAATGCCGCCACTTGCGCCCGCATTCGCGCCGCCGGGCGGGAGGCAATTGCGCTGCCGCTGTTTCGCGTCGTGCCACTTGCGTGGGTGCCGCCCGACCCGCGCGATTTCGACGCGCTGATCCTGACCAGCGCCAATGCCGTGCGCCACGGCGGGGACGCGCTTGGCCGCTATGCGACGCTCCCGGTTCATGCCGTCGGGGCAGAGACGGCGCGCGCCGCCACTGTCGCCGGGCTGAGCGTGGTGGCGACGGGGGGTGATAATGCGGCGGCCCTGCTCGACGAAGCGAGTGCTACAGGTGTGTATCGGGCGCTACATCTGGGCGGTGCGGCCACCACCATCACAACACACGGCGTGGTTGCCGCGTCCATCGCGGTCTATGCGAGCGATCCGGTCGATGTTCCGCCCAAAGCATTGGCGCAGCTGTTAGGCGCGACCGCGCTGCTCCACTCCACGCGCGCGGCAGCGCGGCTCGCGGCGCTTATTCCCACCCAAAGTCCAGAACGTGCGAGCATCGCGCTTTCCGCGATCAGCGCGGCGGTGGCGGCAGCGGCAGGGGACGGCTGGGCGGGCATCGCCGTCGCCATGCACCCCAATGACACAAGCCTGATCGCCGCCGCCGATTGACCACCGGGCTGCGGGCGCGGATAAGGGCGGCATGACCGACGACGAAAGGTTCGGCCCCCCGCAAACGCGCCGGGGATGGCGCACAACATTGTTGCTGCTGCTTATCGCTTTTGGCGGCGGGATTGGCGCCACTGCCTTGTTTGTCGCGCAATATCGTCCGTGGCTGATGGCCGGGGGCCCAGCACTTCAACCCGTCGCTGCACCCCAGGCTGCGGTGCCCGCGCCGGGGCCATTCACGCCGCCGCCCGAAATTGGCGCAGCACCCCAATCCCCCGACGAGCGCGTGCTGACGATGCGGATAGGCGGACTTGCGGCGCAGCTTGCCGCGCTCGAGGCGCGGACCATGGCCGTTGATCGCGAAGCGCGCGGGGCTGCGGGCTATGCCGGGCGTGCCGAGTCGATGTTTGTGGTGTTTGCAGCGCGGCGCGCAATTGATCGCGGGCTGGCGCTAGGCGCGGTTGAGCCAGTGCTGCGCGCGCGCTTTGTCAACACCCGGCCGCGCGAAGTCGCCGCGATCCTGGCCGCCAGCCGCACGCCCGTAACGGTCGCTGACCTGCGGCTTGGGCTCGATGCGATTGCGCCCGATCTGGCGACCGGCACGCGCCGCGACGGTTGGCTCGCCGGGCTGCAGCGCGAATTGTCGGGCTTGATTGTTCTGCACCGGGACACGACGCCGTCGCCGCACCCGAACGACCGGTTGAAGCGGGCGCGCGCGCTCCTTGATGCCGCGCATGTCGAGCCTGCACTTGCTGAGGTCTCGCGACTGCCCGGCGCGCCGAGCGCGACAAGTTGGATCAGCGCGGCCCGACGCTATGTGGAGGCGCACCGCGCGCTAGATGTGCTGGAAAGTGCTGCGCTGACGGGCGCAGTCCCCCCGGCACCGACGCCGATGGAAGGGGCCGATCGCCCGGCGGCACGCTGACCCCCCACACCCCCTAGAGCGTACTCCACGATCCAGGAATCGGGACCGCCAGCCGGGAGTGCTTGCGCAAAACGACGATGATCGCCTCCTCTTCGATGCTCCGCACCGTGAACTGAGGCTTGTTGAACTCCCTCGGCAGACTATTTGCCGCCATACGCTTCGGCTCATGTAGCGCCTGGCCAGAATACTCAACCACTCCTGACTAAATTGTATCGCTCAATGGCCTCTGTGCTCGCCTTCGGTCATGCGGGCACTCCGGCATAAAATCGGTTCCATCGTGCATCCATCCATTGCCGGATCGATTGCGCACCACCAAACACCGGGAACATCCGACTAGAACGGGATTTCGTCGTCGAAATTGTCGCCCGGCCCGTCATTGAACGGGCTGCCGCCGCTATTTCCGCCACCGCCCCGGCCAAAGCCGCTGCCATTCCCGCTGCCACCGCGCGCGCCGCCGGCGAAATCATCGCCGCCGCCGCTCATGCCGCCACCACCACCACCACCACTGCCGCCACCCGGCCCGTCGAGCATCGTCAGCGTGGCGTTGAACCCCTGCAGCACGATTTCGGTTGAATAACGGTCCTGCCCCTGCTGATCCTGCCATTTGCGGGTTTGCAAAGCGCCCTCAATATAGACTTTGCTGCCCTTGCGCAGATAGCGTTCGGCGACGTTGGCGAGGCCTTCGCTAAACACCTTGACCGTGTGCCATTCGGTGCGTTCCTTCTTTTCGCCCGAGGTCCGGTCCTTCCAGCTTTCGGAGGTGGCGATGCGCAGTTCCACCACTTTGCCGCCATTTTGGAAGGTGCGGCTTTCGGGGTCGCGCCCCAGATTGCCGACCAGGATTACCTTGTTGACGCTGCCCGCCATATCTTCTTCCTAAAGCCCGAGTGCAATGGCGGCCCAATAAGTCGCCCCTGCTGCGGCATAGGCCAGCGC
>PNLG01000047.1 GCA_013822915.1 Sphingomonas sp.
TTGTCGATCAGATTTTCGAACACCCGCTCCAGCCGCGCGCCTTCCCCCGCGACGCACAGCGGCGGATCGGGCGGCGAATCGAACTTCAATCGCACGCCGCGCTCAATCCCGCGCATGGCATAGGCAGCGAGCAGCGCGTCAATCATCGCGACCAGATCAATCGGTTCGAATTTCGCGCGGCTGAGCTGCGCATCAAGGCGCGACGCCTCCGAAATATCGCTGATCAGCCGGTCGAGCCGGTGAATATCGTCGCGGATCACCGCCAGCAATTGCTCCTGCAACGCGGGGGCGCGCACATTCGCCAGACTATCGACCGCCGAGCGCAACGACGCCAGCGGGTTTTTAAGCTCGTGCGTCACGTCGGCTGCAAACGCCTCGGTCGCGTCGATGCGCGCGCGCAGCGCCTGGCTCATGTCAGAGACGGCGCGGGCCAGGCTCCCAATTTCATCGCGCCGGTCGGGCAGACGCGGCACCACGACTTCGCGCGCCCGGCCTAGTCGCACGCGCACCGCCGCGCGCGCCAGCCGCCGCAACGGGCCAACAATCGTGCGCGCCAGAAACAGCGAGAGGTAGATTGACACAATCGTCACCACCAACAGCACCAGCGACAGTCGGAACCGCTCGATCCGCACCGTCGCCGTGATGTCGCGCGCGTTGATCGCGGTCATGACGATGTCGCCATCGGCTAAAGGCGCCGCGGCCGTGATGACGGGCGTGCGATCGCGCGCGCGCCACACGGTTGCCGCCGCCACGCGCTGTGACCGGGCGGCCGCGACATCGGGCCAGCCGCGCCCGCGCGGCGCTTCGCGGTAGAGCGGGGGGCGGGGAGCGCCGACCACGGTGTCGATCACCGCGTCAAGGAAGCGGCCAGCCGCCGGACCGGGCCCGTCCTTGTCGGGATCGACCAGCACGACGTTGTGCAGGCCCATTGCGCGCGTATCGGCAAAGCCGACGCAGCGCCGGTCGAACAGCCGAACCTGGACCCCTGCATCGCGCGCGAGCGCGAGCGCCAGCGCCGGGCGCTGCGGCTCGGGGATCGCGCTCAGCGCGCCTGCGATCAGCCGCGCTTCCCGCAGCGCCTGGTCGACGCGGCTGTCGACGATGCGGCTGCGATAGCTGTCGAGATAGAAGAATCCGCCCGCCAGCATCGCGAGCGCAAAGATATTGACCGCCAGAATCCTGCGCGTCAGCGAAACCCGCCCCGACCAGCGCAGCGCGAGGTCGCGGTCACGCTCAATCGTCGGAATAGCGGTATCCGGCACCGTATAACGTCTCGATCGCGTCGAATTCGGGGTCGACCTGGCGGAATTTGCGGCGCACGCGCTTGATATGGCTGTCGATGGTGCGATCATCGACATAGATGTCGTCCTGATAGGCGGCATCCATCAACTGATTGCGGTTTTTGACGATTCCCGGTCGCTGCGCCAGCGTCTCCAGAATCAGGAATTCGGTGACGGTCAGCGTCACCGGCTTGCCGCCCCAGGTAACGCGGTGGCGCGCCGGGTCCATGGAAAGGCGGCCGCGTTCCAGGATATCGACGGGCGCGGGCGTCGAATCCCCGCCAGGGGCTGTGGGCTGCGCCAGTTCAGTGCGCCGCAGAATCGCCCTGATCCGCGCAATCAGCAAGCGCTGCGAAAACGGCTTGGTGATGTAATCATCCGCGCCCATCGCAAGGCCAAGCGCTTCGTCCAGCTCATCATCCTTTGAGGTCAGGAAAATCACCGGTAGCGCCGATTTTTCGCGCAGGCGGCGCAGCAGCTCCAACCCGTCCATGCGCGGCATCTTGATGTCGAAGATCGCGAGATCGGGCGGATTGTCGACCAACGCCTTCAGCGCGGTTTCGCCATCGGAATAAACGCGCGTGACGAACCCCTCGGCCTGCAAGGCAATGGAGACAGACGTCAAAATGTTGCGGTCATCATCGACCAGCGCGATCAAGGCCGTCATCGGCGATATTCAGAATAGGGCATCGTTCACAAACCTAGGCCAAAGCGCGGAACGGCTCAACCATATCAACCATATTCGGCATTTGACCCGCGCCGGTTGCGGCGATAAGCGGCGGCTCAGCATACGTATGCGCGGGTTATCATCGAGCATATCAGGAGAGCATGTCGTGACCAAGCGGACCCCAGTTTTTGGCCTTGATGCCCAGGGAATCGCAACGCCGGCCACGGTCCATTGGAACCTGATTACCGCGCCGCTCGTCGAAGCGGCGATCCGCCGTGGCGAAGGCGTGCTCGCCAATGGCGGGCCGCTGGTCGTCGAAACCGGCGCCCACACCGGTCGGTCCGCGCAGGACAAGTTCACGGTGCGCGATGCGCAGACCGAGCACACGATCTGGTGGGGCAAATCGAACAAGGCGATGACGCCGGAACATTTTGCCGCGCTAAAGGCGGATTTCCTTACCGCGCTGGGTGCGCGCGACACCTTGTTCGTCCAGGATTTGTTCGGCGGGTCGCAGCCCGAGCACCGCGTGCGCGTGCGCGTTATCAACGAGCTGGCGTGGCATAGCCTGTTCATCCGCACGATGCTGGTCCGGCCAGAGGCGGCAGATCTCGCCGATTTCGCGCCCGATTACACAATCATCGACTTGCCCAGCTTTGTCGCGGATCCCGCGCGCCATGGGTGCCGCAGCGAGACCGTGATTGCGGTCAACTTCACCGAAAAGCTGATCCTGATTGGCGGCACCAAATATGCCGGGGAAATGAAGAAATCGGTGTTTGGGTTGCTCAATTATCTGCTGCCCGCGCAGGGGATTATGCCGATGCATTGTTCGGCCAATATCGGCCCGGCGGGCGATACGGCGGTGTTTTTCGGCCTGTCGGGCACAGGCAAGACGACGCTCAGCGCCGATGCCAGCCGCACGCTCATCGGCGATGACGAACATGGCTGGTCCGACACCGCCGTCTTTAACTTCGAGGGCGGCTGCTATGCCAAGATGATCCGCTTGTCGGCTGACGCCGAGCCGGAGATTTTTGCTACCACCAAGCGTTTTGGCACGGTGCTCGAAAATGTCGTGATCGACCCGGATACGCGCGTGCTAGACCTTGACGAT
Organism: Sphingomonas sp.; assembly: GCA_013822915.1. Taxonomy (GTDB): domain Bacteria; phylum Pseudomonadota; class Alphaproteobacteria; order Sphingomonadales; family Sphingomonadaceae; genus Sphingomonas. Next base: position 3,056 of record PNLG01000047.1, read on the forward strand.
GCGCGGTTGGCCGAGAATAGCCGGGGCGCTTATCCGATTGATTTTATTCCCAATACGAGCCTCGAAAATATGGGGCCGGTGCCGCGCAATATCGTGATGCTGACGGCTGACGCTTACGGCGTGTTGCCGCCGATTGCCAAGCTGACGCCCGATCAGGCGATGTATCACTTCCTGTCGGGCTATACTGCGCGCGTCGCGGGCACCGAAATCGGCGTGACCGAGCCGGAGGCGACTTTTTCGACGTGTTTCGGCGCGCCGTTCATGCCGCGTCACCCCAGCGTTTACGGCAATCTGTTGAAAGAGCGGATCGCCAAGGGCGGCGTGACGT
>PNLG01000267.1 GCA_013822915.1 Sphingomonas sp.
CGCGGCGGATGCACGGCCAGCGCCGCATCAAGCATCGCGATCAGGCTCTCGACATCAGCTTGCGTGGCGAGCGTTGCTGCATCGATCAGCACGCGGGGCGTCTTATCCCCATCGGCGAGCAGAATGACTGGCAGCGCGACATCAAGCCCCTGATAAGCGCGGCGAAACCCGTCACGGTGGTAGAACCGCTTGGGATAGGGCAGCGATGCCAGATAAACCCGCCAAGCAGGCCGCATCGACACCGCGCCATGGGTGATCGCGCATAATGAGCACGGATAGGTGGCGGGCGACACGATCTTGTGCACCGTATCCACAATCGCCGCCAAGATTCCTTCGGGCGCATTGTAAACCAGGATCAGCGCGGTTTCGGGGGGCAGTGCGCGATCGGTCGGGCGTGCCGCCACGCTCACGCGCCCGCCAGCTCCATGATGACTGTCCATTCCGCCGCGCTCACCGGGCTGACCGAGAGCCGCGACTGACGGATCATGCGCAGCTCGGCAAGCCGCGGTTCGGCCTTCATCGTGGCCAGCGGCACGGCGTTGGCCAGTTTGGCGACGCATTCAACCTCGACCGACACCCATTTCGGATCGGTCGGGTCGGGCTGATGCGTCCGCGTGACGCGCGCGGTGCCGACGGCTTCCTTGCCGATGTTGGAATGGTAGAAGATCACCTCATCCCCGACCGCCATCGCGCGCAGATGAATGGCGGCGGTCGCGTTTTTCACGCCGGTCCATTCGGTGCGCCCCTCGGCGGCGAAATCGTCCCAGCCATAGACATTGGGTTCGGACCGGATCAGCCAATATGCCATGGCGCAAAGCTGTGCCGCATCGCCCGTGCGCTCGCAAGATGAATGGTTGCTAAACCGGACATGAACGGCGCATTCCAACCCCGTTCAGCCGCGCGTCGTTAGGGCATCGGGCAAGCTCAGCGGTGTGGCGGGGTTCCGGGCGAGCGATTTGGCAGGTTGAAAGGACAGGCAATGACCTCATTTCTGAAATTGGCGGGCATGGGCGCGGCCCTTGCGGCAACGGCGCTCACTGCCGCAACTCCGGCAGAGGCGCAGCGTTACGGCGGATACCGCCATTATGACCGGCGCGGCGATGCTGGCTTGGCAGTCGCCGCCGGGATTGCGGGTCTTGCGGTGGGCACGGCAATCGCATCGCGCAATGATCGTTTCTATGGGCCGGGCTATGGCTATCGCGGCGGTTTTCGAGGCGGCTATCGCGGCGGCTTTTATGGCCCCCGTTATAATGGCTTTCACGATCGCGGCTTTTATGGCCCGCGGCGTGGCTTTTACGGGCCGGGCTATGGCGGCTTTGGGGGGCGTTGTTTTGTGACGCGGCGCTGGGATCCCTATTATGGCGCGCCGGTGCGCGTGCGGGTCTGCAACTAAACGGCTTGATGGGGGCGGGCGGCGAAGCGCCGCGCCGCCCCTGATACCGGGGCTGGCAATTCGCGCGCAAATGCGTAAGAGCCCGGTGCCATGACTGATACGCCCCCCGACCGCCTTTCATCCAATCCGCGCAGCCCGTTTTTCGATGCGGCGCATCTCGAGCGCGGCATCGGCATCCGCTTCAAGGGCGTTCAGCGCAAGGATGTTGAGGAATATTGCCGCTCTGAGGGGTGGATCCGCGTCGCGCTGGGCAAAAAGGTTGACCGCCATGGTCAGCCGCTGACGCTCAAACTGTCGGGCGAGGTCGAGGCCTGGTTCGAAAAACCGGCTGCGGGCGAGGGTGAGGCCGACGGGGCTGACGAGGCCGCCGAAGCGTAAGGGCGTCAGCGTCGAATGGCGCCATGCGGCTCAGTCGGCCGCGCTTGTCCCCGAACCAGCCTAGCCCAGCGCGACCCGCGCCGCTTCGGTCAGCGCCTTCATCGCCAGCCGATATGGTCCCGGCCCGTGGCTGATCCGGGCGACGCCCGCCTGCGCCACTTGCGCTGCGCCCGGCGCGCCGTTGAACGCCATGAAATTGACCGGGAGCGGTGATCCGCTGCAGACCTTCTCTAAGAGCTTCAGATCAACCAGCCCCGGCACGAACAACCCGCTCGCCCCCGCATCGGCATAGGCGAGCGCGCGCTCGATTGCGGCGTCGACCATCGCAGCGTCATGCGCATCGCCGGGGGCGCCAAGAAAAATGTCGGTGCGCGCATTGAGGAAGAAATCACTGCCGACCGCGCGGCGAACCGCGCTGATCCGCGCTACTTGGTCGCTGAGCGGGTGGAGCGTGCGCGACGCGGTGCCGATGACCTGATCCTCGAAATTACAGCCGATCGCACCGGTTGCCGCCAGTGCCGCGACATTGGCGGCACATTGCATCGGATCGGTTGCATAGCCGCCCTCAAAATCAATGCTGACCGGCAGCGCGGTCGCCGCTGCGATCCGTGCAGCATTGGCGAGCGCGAGGTCGAGCGGCAGCCCCTCGGCATCGTGACACCCTTGCGCGGCGGCGACCGACCAACTCCCCGTCGCCAACGCTTTCGCGCCTGCGCGCTCGACGGCAGCGGCGGAGCCTGCGTCCCAGACGTTGAACAGGACCAGCGGGTTGCCGGGGACGTGGAGCTTGGCAAACGCGGTAAATTTATCGGACATGGCGGGCCTCCTTGGCGCGGTTATGCCGGGGCGGTGGCGGGGAGGCTAGGGGGAGGGCCTGCGCCATGCTCAGTTAGCGGCCCTCTTAATGCACGAACCGCGCGACGACATCCCGGTAACTCCGGCTGACCTTCACTTGCGCGTTTGATTGCAGCACCAGAAAACATTCGCCATTGGTGTGCGGCTTCACTTCCTTGACCAGATCAAGATTGACGATCGTGGAGCGATGCACCCGTTGAAACCGGCGCGGGTCGAGCCGCTTTTCCAGATCCTTCATCGTCTCGCGCAGGATCAGCGTGTTGTCGGCGGTATAGATGCACATATAATCGCCTGCCGCGTCGATCCGCTCGATCGTGTCGACATCGACGCGGAAAATCTGGCCGCGATCCTTGATATTGATGAGCTTTTCAAAGCGGTTGGTCGCGGGCGCTTCCTCCGCACTTGTTTCCGCCAGCGCCTCGGCGGCCTCGGGCGCATGCTCGGCGAGCGCTTCCTTCAGCTTCACGCTTTCTTCCACAGCGCGCTTTTCGGACAATCGGGTGCGCACCAGATCGAGCGTCGCGGCGAGCTTGTCCTCCTCCACCGGCTTCATCAGATAGCCCAGCGCCTGTGCCTCGAACGCGCGGATGGCGTGGTCGGAATAAGCTGTGACGAACACGAACAGCGGCGGCTCCACTTCCATCAACCCTTGCACCACCGAAAATCCGTCAAATCCCGGCATTTGGATGTCCAGAAAGACGAGATCGGGCTTGTGCGTCTTGATGCTGCGGATCGCCTCGCGCCCATTTTGGCAG
>PNLG01000328.1 GCA_013822915.1 Sphingomonas sp.
GATGGGCCCTGCTGGGGGCAGTGATTATTGAAGGACGTGGTGGAATGGCGACGGTCGAAAAAATGCCGATGCTCGCAGAAGGCTATGATAAGCTCTCGACCGAACTCAAACGCTTGCGGGCCGAACGCCCCCTGATCGTCGATGCGATTGAGGAAGCGCGCGCGCATGGCGATTTGTCTGAAAATGCCGAATATCATGCGGCCAAGGAGCGTCAGGGCCAGATTGAGGCGTCGATCAGCGACATTGAGGACAAGCTGAGCCGCGCCCAGATCATCGACCCCACCACGCTGTCGGGCGACAAGATCGTGTTTGGCGCGACGGTGACGTTGTTCGACGAGGATGACAAGCCTGTCCGTTATCAGATTGTCGGCCAGACCGAAGCGGATGCGAATGCCGGGCGGATTTCCTACAACTCGCCGCTGGGTCGTGCGCTGATCGGTCGTCGGGTCGATGACGAAGTCGAAGTGACCGTCCCGTCGGGCGACCGCTATTACCTTGTTTCAAAGATCGAGTTCATTTGAACCAAGCCCGTTTTCCCGGTGTGCAGCGCTCGGCGCTGGAGGCGGCACCCGCGACCACATTAATCGCAGGCGGCACCGCGATCGTGTCGGCGATCATCACGCTGCTGGGGCGCGAGGGAGAGGCGGCGATTGTCGCGGGGTTTGTGCCCGCCACCGTGCTGCACACGCTGTCGGCGCCCGATGGCCTGTTTCTGCTGCCGGTATGGCTGACCCCGCTGACTGCCACGCTGGTGCATGGCGGCTTGCTGCACCTGGGCTTTAATCTCTTCCTGCTTGCCTATTGTGGGCGTTTGCTGGAGCAGACGATCGGGTCATCGGGCCTTGTCGCGCTTTATGTCGCGGGGGCGTATCTCGCGGCGGCGGGCGAATGGGCGTTGTGGCCCGGTGCTGCGGTGCCGATGGTCGGCGCGAGCGGCGCGATTTCGGCGCTGGTAGGCGGTTATGCGTTGCTGTTCGCCAATCAGCGCGTGCCCAAAATCGGGCCGATTCCGGAACGCGCGGTCCGCATTGCGTGGCTGCTCGCCGCATGGGTTGGTATTCAATTGCTGGTCGGCATTGCCAGCAGCATTGGTGGCCCGGCGATTGCGATTGGCGCGCATATCGGCGGATTTGTGGCCGGGCTTTTGCTTGCCCGGCCGCTCTTGTTGTGGCGTTACCGCAACGCCTGAACCAATCAGGCAGCGGGCGGCGCGAGCAGATCAGGCTCCAGCAAACGGTGGAGGTGGACCACCACAAACTTCATTTCCGCATCATCGACCGTCCGCTGAGCCGCGGCGCGCCAGGCTTTTTCAGCGGAGGCAAAGTCGGGGAACACCCCGACAATCTCGATCGAGTTCAGGTCTTCGAACTCCAGCGTGCGCGGGTCGGTGACGCGGCCGCCAAAGACGAGGTGGAGCTTGCTCATGATGATTGATCCTCGTTTGCTGTCGCAGGTCCCATATCGCCCAAATCGGCCGATTTGAAGTCGCCCGTCGTCGCTGGTTCGTGCGGTGAACGAGCGGCGCGTCGCGCGGCATCGCCCGCGCTCTTGGCGGCGTCGAGGACCGAGCCGATCAGCTTGCGCGCCTGATCGCGCGCAGCGTCCCGACTGATCCCGGCGGCGGCAAGCTCGCTTAGCCCCGCCTCGCGCGCGGCCTTTGCGGCAAGGCCTGCGCCTTGCGTCAAGCGCTTGCCAACGGGCTTGAGCAGCTTGGCCTCACGCTCACCCTTTGGCAGCGCGGCCCCTGCCAACACACCCACAACCAGCCCGCCGACCAGCACCGATAGCGGGTTTTGCTCGATCATGTCGGCGGTGCGGTGCGCGGTCTCGCTCGCGGCTTGGCGTGCCGATCCGATTGCCTGACCGGGCAGCCCAGCGATGCCTGGACGGGCCCCGCCATCGGCCGGGGGGGTATCGGGTGTCGTGGGGGAAGAAGGGTCAGTCATTGGGTGGTCCTTCCATGAGGTGATGCGGGGGGTGGCGTTGGGGGAGAGTGGGTGGACGGGCGGCGCGTTGGGCGCGTTGCCGACCGTGCGCGCGCGAAAATGCGACCGCCGACGATCATGCCAAGGATCAGCATGCCCCCGGCGATCAGTGGATGGCGATTGCGCCGCGCCGTCCTCGCGGTTGACTGCACAAGTGCGGTGGTGCGTCCGCGCAGTTCGGCGACCGCATCCTGTGCCAGTGCCTGCAGGGCGAGGCGGCGGCGCATCACGCCGAGCGTTACGCGCAATTGCTGGCGCGCGGCGTTCGCTTCGGCCCGGGCGGTCGCGGTGTCGGGGCGCTCGGTCACGGTCGGTCCTCAACCCGTGTAGCGCGACTAAGCTGGCGCAGTGCGATCCACCCCAGCAAGGCGGTAATTGCGATTGCGCTGCTCGTCACCAACGCGGTTGCCGCAAGCGCCCCCATCACCGGCGCGGCCGCGAGGATAAGGCCAATGAGCAGCGCGATCAGCGCGCCCTGCAGCAGCACCAGCGCCACCACCAGGCAAACCGCGCCGACGCGCGCGGCGATCAGCCGCTCGATCAGGAGCGCGCGGACAAACCGGAGCTCGGCGCGGGCATAACGATCAGCCTGATCGACCAGGCGTGCAAGCAGCGCGGCGATGCTGTCGTCGATACCGCGCTCGGCCCCGGTATCGCGCTCGGTCCCGGTATCGCCCGCCGACGCGCCCGGCGTGTTGCCGGGTGCATCACGCCCTGCGTCGTCGGTGCTTGCCGCTGCCAGGGGATCAGGCGTCGGCAGAGTCGCTGGCGCCGGTGCTGGCGTCCACTGTCTGGTCGTCATCGCCGTCGAGCCCCGCCTTCACCAGTCGCGCCACCACAAAGCCGACCGCCGCCGCAACGCCAATCGCGATCGCCGGTGACTTTCGCACAAAGCCCTGCACATCATTCAAAAGATCGTCAATTTCCTTTGCCTTGAGGCCGTCGGAAAAGCTGGCAATGCCGTCGGCGGCGGAGCGGGCATATTTGCCGTAATCCGCGCCCAGCTTTTCATCGACCGTGTCGGCCGCGCTGCCCATCATCCGCGCAACTTCGTCAAGCGCGCTGCCAGCACGGTCCTTGCCATCGGCGGCGAGCTCGCGCGCCTTGTCGGCAGCCTGCCGCGCAAAATCGCCTGCGCTCTTTCGCGCGGTGCCGCTTGCCTGCGCCGTATCACTGGTCGGGTCACCGATGGGCATGGGCTCGGCGGGGGGCTGGTCGCTTGGTGCTTCGTGCGCGGTCATGGTGCAAAACCTTCCTCATTAACGCTCGGCGCATCAGGGGCCAGATTGCCCGCGCATCGCCAAGCCGAATTGCTCCGCGTCGTTGAAGCCGTTAGAGGCTCCGCGTCGCCTGAACCTTCATTTGTCAGATAGGGAGCCCAAAGC
>PNLG01000269.1 GCA_013822915.1 Sphingomonas sp.
AGCGTGTCGGCGGCGCGATCCGCATCGTCGAAAATCGCGGTTTCGGTGATTTCGATCTGCACCCGCGCCGGCGCGACGCCTGCGCGCTGAACACATTCGACCAGATGGGCGACGAAGTTATGCCGCCGGAACTGGCGCGGGCTGAAATTGATCGACACATATTGGCCGGGCCAGTTTTGCACCTCGGCCAGCGCCGTCTCGACCACCCAATCGCCCAGATCGTGGATCAGGTTTGATTCCTCGGCAATCGGGATGAACATCGCGGGCGAAATTGCGCCATATTCGGGCGAGAACCAGCGCAGCAGTGCTTCGAACCCGGTAATGTCCAACGCATCGCGCCCGACAATCGGCTGGTAAACCAGTTTCAGCTCGCCGCGCGCAATCGCTTCGCCGAGGCCGCCTTCGATGCGGCGGCGGAATTTGATGCTGTCGTCCATGCTTTCATCAAACGCGCGGACCAGCCCACGGCCCGCGCGCTTGGCTTCGTTGAGCGCAAGATCGGCCTGCCGCATTACGTCCACCGGATCGCGCACCGGCTCTGCCTCGGTCACCACCACGCCGATGCTGGCATTGGCCTGCACCGAATGGCCGACGAGCGTGAGGGTTACTGACATGCGGCGCAGCATAAGTTCGCACGCCTGCACCGCCGCTTCCTCGCCCGGTGTCGGGAACAGGATGCCGAACTCGTCGCCGCCGAGCCGTGCGACCATGCCGCCTTCGGGGACGGCTGCGTTCAGCAATTGATAGACCGAGCGGATCATTTCATCGCCCGCCAGATGGCCGAGCGTGTCGTTGACCAGCTTGAACCGGTCGAGATCGAGCATCGCGGTGGCAAAGCGTTCGCGGCCCCGCGCCCGTTCGGTCAGTGCGCGCAGGAAAGCGAGCCGGTTGGGCGCCTCGGTCAGCGAATCGTGCGTTGCCATGTGCAGCGCCTTGCTCTCGTTGGCGGCAAGTTCGCGGCCCTGCTCCTCAAGTGTCACGACCTGACTCGTCAGTGTCGCGCGGGCAGCGGCCAGTTCAAGGTCGATATGCCAACGTTTGCCAAGCGCGGTTGCCGTCTGGACGATTTCGTCGACTTCGAACGGCTTGGCGATGTAGAAAATCTTGTCGGCTGGCCCCGCAACCTTGGCGATTTCGATCGGCGAAAAGTCCGAATAGCCGGTCACGATCACCAGATTAATGTCGGGATCCAGCTTGCGGATGCGCTTGGCGGTCTCGCGCCCGTCAATGCCCGGCGGCATGCGGATGTCGATAAAGGCCACCGCAAACGGATTACCATCGGCCAGCGCGCGTTCGACTTCGCCAACCCCGTCCAACCCCTGCATGGCGTGGGTGAGCGCGAATTCGGGGCCCGCATCGGCGGCAGGCGAGGCATCGCCATCGTCGCCGAACAAGTCGGCGGCCATCGCATCGAGCGCGGCGTCATTCCTGGTCACAAAGCATTGACGATAGCTTTCGTGCATCGCCGGTTCGTCGTCGATAATCAGAATCCGCACCGGACCACTCCCCAAATCAACCACGCGCGACCATGCGGTAATCGTGGTTAAGGAAGTGTTAGAGCGCCGCTTGTGCTATCAGAATTGCGCCGAGCGGCCCGGCCCGGTCGCCCAGCCCGGCTGGGGCGATGAACGCATTCATATCGCCAAGCAGCGCCACATTGCCATAGCTGCCCAGGCTGTCGGTCAATGCCGTGCGGATGCGGGGGAGCAGGTGTGGCGTGCCAATCGCCACGCCGCCGCCAAACACAATCCGGCGCGGCACCCCGGTCAGCACCAGCGCGTGGCAAAGTTGCGCAATTGCGTCTGCGACCGGCGCCCATGCCGGATCATCGGGCGCGAGCTGATCGCCGGGCTTGCCCGCGCGCGCCGCAATCGCCGGGCCAGCGGCCAGCCCCTCAACGCAATCGCCGTGAAAGCAGCAGATGCCGGGAAAATCGTCCCCAGCCAGCCGACGCGGGCGAAGATGCCCCAATTCGGCATGGGTAAGGCCCGACAATGGCTTACCCCCCGCGATCAGCCCGACGCCGACCCCTGTGCCGATGGTGATATAGGCAAGGTCCGCCAGCCCCCGTGCCGCCCCCCAGCGCGCTTCGCCAATCGCGGCCCCCACGACATCGGTATCGAAGCCGACCGGCACGCCATAGCGCGCGGCAAGGCGCGGGGCGATGCTGGCATTCGTCCAGCCGGGCTTGGTCGTGGCGGTGATATGGCCCCAATCGGGCGCGGCGCGATCGATCCCGACCGGGCCAAAGCTTGAAATGCCCAGCGCCGCAAAGCCCAGCCAGCGGTCGAGCACCGCCTCAATCGCGGCAAGCGTTTCGACAGGCGAGGTGGTCGGCACGCGCTCGATCGCGCGGACGTCGTCGGGGCCGGTGCCGACGACGCAAACGCATTTGGTGCCGCCGAGTTCGACCCCTGCGACAAGCAGCGCGCTCACTCGACGGTGACCGACTTCGCCAGATTGCGCGGCTGATCGACATCGGTTCCTTTGAAAACCGCGACATGATAGGCGAGCAATTGCACCGGCACGGCATAGACGAGCGGCGCGATCAGCGGGTGAACCTTCGGCATTTCGATCGTCGCGATCGTGTTTTCGCCCGCCTGCGCAATGCCATCGGCGTCGGAAATCAGCACGACCTGTGCGCCGCGCGCCTGCGCCTCCTGCATATTGCTAACCGTTTTGTCGAACAGCGGCCCGGACGGGGCCAGCACGATCAGCGGCACGCTGTCGTCGATCAGCGCGATGGGCCCATGTTTCATTTCGCCCGACGCATAGCCTTCTGCATGGATATAGCTGATTTCCTTCAGCTTCAGCGCCCCCTCCAGCGCCATGGGATATTCGGGACCCCGGCCGAGATACAGCACATCGCGCGCCGCCGCGATCTTGGGCGCCATTGCCTCGATTTCATCGTCGTGGGAAAGCGCGGCACTCATCGCTTCGGGCACCGATTGGAGGTGCGCGACAATCTCGCGTTCGGCGTCCGCGCTCAGCAAGCCCTTGGCCCGCGCCAGGTTCACCGCAAGCGCTGCCATCACCGCAAGCTGGCACGTAAATGCCTTGGTAGAGGCAACGCCGATCTCCGGCCCGGCATGGGTGGGCATCAGCAGGTCAACCTCGCGCGCCATCGAACTCGTCGGCACGTTGATGATCCCCGCCGTCGTGAGCCCCGCTGCCTTCATATGGCGAAGCGCGGCCAGCGTGTCGGCGGTCTCGCCGCTCTGCGAGATCACGACGCCCAGCATCCCCGGCGTCAGCACCGGATCGCGGTATCGAAATTCGCTGGCGACATCGGCTTCGACGGGCACGCGCGCGATTTGTTCGATCCAGTATTTGCCGATCATGCCGACATAGGATGCGGTG
>PNLG01000364.1 GCA_013822915.1 Sphingomonas sp.
GACGCGCTGACCACCGCCGAGCGCGTGCGGGCCAAGGTCGCCGAGCTGACCCGCACCATGCCCGATGGCTTTCAGATCGCTTTCCCTTTTGATTCAACCCTTTTCATCAAATTGTCGATTGAGGAAGTGGTGTGGACACTGGCCGAGGCCGTGATCCTGGTCGTGATCGTCATGTTCGTGTTTCTGCAAAGCTGGCGCGCGACACTCATCCCGACAATCGCGGTGCCGGTGGTGCTCCTTGGCACCTTTGCCGTGTTTGCGATTGCGGGCTTTTCGATCAACACGCTGACGCTGTTCGGGCTGGTGCTGGCGATTGGGTTGCTGGTCGATGACGCAATCGTCGTCGTCGAAAATGTCGAGCGGCTGATGCACGAACATCCCGAGATGACCCCGCGCGAGGCAACGATCCAGTCGATGAGCGAAATCAATATCGCGCTGGTCGCGATTGCGCTGGTGCTGTCGGCGGTGTTCCTGCCGATGGCGTTTTTCGGTGGATCGACGGGGGTGATTTACCGGCAGTTTTCAGTCACGATCATCGCGGCCATGATGCTGTCGGTGGTGGTCGCGCTGGTGCTGTCGCCAGCGCTCACTTCCACGCTGCTCAAGCGGCAGAGCGGCGCAACCCAACCCGGTTGGGCCTTGGCGGCGCGCGACGGGTTCAACCGCGGCTTTGCGGCGATGACCGCGCGCTATGTCGGCGCGATTCCCCGGATCATCGACCGCAAGCTGTTGTTCCTGCTGATCTATGCTGGTGTTGCCGCGATCCTGATGCTGTTATTCGCGCGCTTGCCCACCGGGTTTTTGCCGACCGAGGATCAGGGCGCGGTCCAACTTCAATTCACGCTCCCGCCCGGCGCGACGCAAGCACGGACGAGTGCAGTGCAAGAACGGGTCGAGCGCTATTTCATGGGCGATGAGCGCGCCAATGTGAAGGCGTTGCTGACCGTTGGCGGCGGCGGCGGCGGCGGTCCGGCAGGTCAAAATCAGGGGCGCGGCTTTATCGCGCTGACCGACTGGGCCGACCGCCCCGGCCACGCCAACAGCGCCGATGCGGTTGCCGAACGCGCGACCAAGGCTTTTCAGGGCTTTCGCGACGCGCGCGTCAATGTGCTGGTGCCCGGCGCGATCCGCGGGCTGGGCCAGTCGAACGGCTTCACGCTCGAACTGCTCAATACCGGCGGCCTGCCCCGCGACGCGTTCAAGGCGGCGCGCGACAAGATTTTGGCCGAAGCGGTCGCCGATCCGGTGCTCGCGCAGGTGCGGCTTACCGATCTGGACGATCAGCCAACGCTCAAAGTCGATCTCGATCAGGCAAAGATGCAGGTGATGGGCCTGTCGCAAAGCGATGTGAATTCGACGCTATCGACGGCGTGGGGCGGCCGTTATGTCAATGATTTCAACGACCGCGGCCGGGTGAAGCGCGTATTTGTGCAGGGCGACGCCCCCTATCGCCACGCGCCGGAGGATTTGTCACAATGGTTTGTGCGCGCCAGTGACGGGTCGATGGCGCCGTTTTCGGCCTTTGCCCGCACCAGCTGGTCGGCCGCGCCGCCATCGCTTGCCCGGTTCAACGGCATCGCGTCTTACGAGTTTTCGGGCCAGGCCGCCCCGGGCCGCAGCTCTGGCGAAGCGCTCGACCGGATGGAGGCGCTGGCGGGCAAATATCCCGGCATCACCACCGCTCTTGCCGGGCTGTCGTTTCAGGAGCGGTTGTCGGCGGGCCAGGCACCAATCCTGTATGCGCTGTCGCTGCTGGTAGTTTTCCTGTGCCTCGCCGCGCTCTATGAAAGCTGGACGATCCCGGTTGCGGTGTTGCTGGTCATCCCGCTCGGGCTGGTCGGCGCGGTGTTTGCGGTGACCCTGCGCGGGCTGATCAACGATGTGTATCTGCAAATCGGGTTGCTGACGACGATGGGGCTGGCGGCGAAGAACGCCATTCTCATCATCGAATTTGCCGAACAGGCCGAAAAGCGGGGGCTGCGCGTCATCGACGCCGCGATTGAGGCAGCACGCATCCGGCTGCGCCCGATTTTGATGACGAGCTTTGCGTTCATCTTTGGCGTGCTGCCGCTGGCCGTGTCGAGCGGGGCGGGCGCCAATGCCCGTATCGCGATTGGCACGGCGGTGATCGGCGGGATGCTGACCGCGACGGTGCTCGCGATTTTCTACATCCCGCTGTTCTTCGTGATTGTGCGCCGGTCAACCCGCGACACGCTCAAGAAATTACGCCCCGCGCCAAAGCCGGAGCCGATGGCGTGACGCGTGCGGCGATCCTGATCGCGGTGCTGCTCGGCGGGTGTTCGTTCGTCCCATCCTATCAGCGGCCCGCCGCCCCCGTGCCCGCCACTTTCCCCACCGGGCCCGCCTATCCGACCGCCAGCGAACCCCTGCCGACTATCACTTACCGCGATGTGTTTCGCGACCCGCGGTTACAGGCTGTCATCGAGCAGGCGCTGGCCAATAATCGCGACCTGCGGATTGCTGCCGCCAACATCACCACCGCGCGCGCGCAATACCGGATTCAGCGCGCCGAACAGCTCCCGCTGATCAACACCAACAATACGCTTGCGCTGGTTGATCCGGGCACCGGGCGCAGCAATGTCGGCGGGTCGCCAGTGACGGGGGGGCAGCGCGCCAACTATAACCTCGCCATCGGCGTGACAGCGTTTGAGATCGACCTGTTCGGCCGCCTCGCCGCGCTGAGCCAGGCGGCGCAGGCACGTTATCTCGCGAGCGAGGCGGGCGCGCAGGCAACGCGGCTCGCGCTGGTCGGCGATGTGGCCGCGGCCTGGCTGCAATATGCCGCCGATCAGAGCCTGCGCGACCTTGCCGAGGCGACCCGCGCCAATGCCGAACGCAGCGTCGCGCTCACCCGCGCACGGGTGGCAGGCGGCGTTGCCCCGCGCACCGACCTTGCGCAGGCCGAGCTGATCCTCGCCACCGCCGAGGCCGATCTTGCCGAGCAAGTAACCGCGACGGCGCAGGATGCGAACGCGCTGCAATTGCTGGTCGGCGCGCCGGTTGACCCCGCGCAACTGCCCGCGTCGATCGAAAGTGCGGCGCCGACCATCGCCGCGCTGCCCGCCGGGGTCGATTCAGGCATTTTGCTGCGGCGGCCCGATATTGTCGCGGCCGAATATCAATTGCGCGCCGCCAATGCCCAAGTCGGCGCGGCGCGCGCGGCGTTATTTCCACGATTGTCGCTGACGGCCTTTGCCGGGCTGGCATCAAACGGACTGAGCCAGTTGTTCACCAGCCGTGCGTTCAACTATAGCGCGACGCCGGGCATCAGCTATCCGGTGTTCGCCGGGGGCCGTAATTCGGCCGGGCTCGATCAGGCGCGCGCGCAGTTCGATATCG
>PNLG01000200.1 GCA_013822915.1 Sphingomonas sp.
TGGCCGCAACACCGGCTATCGCACCCGCATTCCGGGCATGATCCCGTTTCAGACGCCCGCGACCAATTGGGCATTTGAAACCGTGCCGCAGGTCGGGCTGAACGGCAGGCGCGGCTATCAACCGCGCGGCAAGGGGCTGGGCGGATCATCGGCGATCAATGCGATGATCTATATCCGCGGCAATGCCTGGGACTATGACAATTGGGCCGCGATGGGGTGCGAAGGGTGGCGCTATGACGATGTGCTCCCCTATTTCAAGCGCGCCGAAAACAATGTGCGCGGCGGCGATGATTTTCACGGTGACACCGGCCCGCTGCATGTCAGCGAGCAAGTGTCCCCCAATCCCGGCACCATGGCGTTCATCGAAGCAGGCGCCAGCCTGCAAATCCCGCGCAACGACGATTTCAACGGCGCGCGGCAGGACGGGATTGGCCTGTATCAGGTAACGCAAAAAGGCGGCGAGCGCTGGAGCGCAGCGCGCGGCTATATCGAGCCGCACCGCGACCGCGCCAATCTGCGTGTCGAAACCGGCGTCACGGTCGAACGCGTGCTGTTTGATGAAGGGCGCGCCTGGGGCGTCGCCTATCTCCAACATGGTGAGGCAAAGGAATTGCGGGCACGACGCGCGGTCGTGCTGGCGGCGGGCGTGTTCGGGACGCCGCAAATCCTGATGCTGTCGGGGATTGGTCCGGCAGCGCATCTGGCCGAGCACGGCATTGCGGTGCGCGTTGATCGCGGTGATGTTGGCGGCAATCTTCAGGATCATCTGGATTATGTCGCGTCCTATGAGTGCGACGACACCCGCTTTTTGGGGCAAACGCTGACCGGGCAGTTGAACGGCCTCAAATCATTCTGGCAATGGTTCACCCGGCGCGAGGGCGCGATGACAACGCCCTACGCCGAAGGAGGCGCGTTTCTGACCGTTGATCCCGCCTCCCCCTGCCCCGATGTGCAGCTTCATTTTGTGATTGCTGCCCTTGAGGATCATGGCCGCACCAAAGTGACGGCGCATGGCTTTTCGGGCCATGTCTGTGTGCTCAGGCCTGAGAGCAAGGGCACGGTGCGGCTCGCGTCGGCAGATGCCAATGCCGCGCCGCTAATCGACCCCGCCTTTCTCACCGACCCGCGCGACATCGCGCTCATGAAAAAGGGGGTGCGGGCGATGTATCGGATCATGGAAACGCCGCCGCTGTCGGATTACAAGGGGCGCGACCGCAACCCCATTGACCTGAGCGATGACGACGCGCTCGACCGGCTGATCCGGGCGCGCGCCGACACCATCTATCACCCGGTCGGGACCGCCCGCATGGGGTCGGATGATGCGGCGGTGTGCGATCCACATCTGCGCGTGCGCGGGGTGACGGGGCTGTATGTCGCCGATGTGTCGATCATGCCCAAGCTGGTCAGCGGCAACACCAACGCGCCGTCGATCATGATCGGGGAACGCTGCGCCGATTTTATCCGCGCCGATCTGGATTGATCGCGGCTGCGCCCCTTTCGCGCATCGGGGAAAGGGGTTAGGCGGCGGCCATGGCAAAGACCAACTGGCGCCGGATCGGCCTTGTCGCGACGATTTTGTTCGTGCCGGGCGGCTTTGTGCTCGGCGCGTCGATGCTCGCGCGGCATCGGCAGAAGCGGGAGGGAGCGGCCGCCGCTGACTCACCCGAAACATCGTCCAAAGCTTAAAAAAAATGGGCCGGGGCGTTGCCGCTCCGGCCCAGGTGCGTCCGCAGGAGGAACATCGTGGGGCCGCGCGGCGCCCGCATCCGCGCGACCCGATCTCGTCAATAATTATAGGCGCGCTCGCCATGTTCGTTGATATCGAGCCCTTCGGCCTCAACCTCGGCATCCGGACGCAGGCCCATCGTCGCCCGCAGCGCAAGGAACAGCACCGCGCTGATCCCGCCTGACCAGACGAGCGTAATCGCCACAGCCTGAAGCTGCACCAGCAATTGCGCGGCGATGCTATAGCCCTCGGGCGTCACCGCGACGGCGGGGAACACCGTATAGTCGAAATAACCCTGCCCGCCGAGCTTAGGGTCCGCGACAATCGCGGTGCCGATCGCCCCGACAATCCCACCGACGCAGTGCACGCCGAACACATCGAGCGTATCATCATAGCCCAGCCGGTTCTTGATCGTGGTCACAAAAACAAAACAGATCGGCGACACGACCAGACCAAGCACCAGCGCCGTCATCGGCGCGGCAAAGCCCGATGCCGGGGTTACCGCGACCAGCCCGGCGACGGCACCCGTCACAGCACCCAGCAGCGACGGCTTTTTGTGAACGAATTGCTCAATCAGCGCCCAGCTTACCGCAGCCGCTGCAGTTGCGACATAGGTGTTGATGAACGCAACCGCTGTCACGCCGTTTGATTCCAGGTTCGACCCTGCGTTGAACCCGAACCAGCCAACCCACAGCAAGCTTGCGCCGATCATTGTCATGGTGAGCGAATGCGGCGGCATCGGCTCGCTGCGATAGCCCTTGCGTTTGCCGATGATCAGGCAGCCGACCAACCCGGCGATCCCGGCGTTGATGTGGACTACGGTGCCGCCGGCAAAGTCCAGCGCGCCTTTTGCAAACAGATATCCCGTATCGGTCTTCGCGTCGGGCAAGAAATCGGGACCCGCCCAATACCAGACCATGTGCGCGATCGGGAAATAGACGAGCGTCAACCACGCAACGACAAAGATCATCAGCGGCGTAAACTTGATCCGTTCCGCAAACGCACCGACGATAAGCGCGGGCGTAATGCACGCAAACGTCATCTGAAAGACGACATAGGCAAATTCAGGGATATAGACATTGTTGGAGAAGGTCGCCGCATAGGTAGAGCCGCTGACGCCGGTCAGAAACGCCTTTGACAGCCCGCCAATGAAATGATTGTCCCCGCCCGACGTGAACGCCAGTGAATAGCCCCAACAGACCCAGACGAGTGAGGCGATGCAGACGATCATGAACACCTGCATCAGCACGCTCAGCATATTCTTGGTGCGCACCAGCCCGCCATAGAACAGTGCGAGGCCCGGCACCGACATCATCAGCACCAGCGCCGACGATACCAGCATCCACGCGGTATCACCCTTGTCGACCATCGCCGCCATTGCCTCCACGGTCGGCGCCTTCACCGGGCCGGCAGCGAATGCCGGGGCGGCTCCGGCGAGTGCCGCCACCAACCCGCCGGCCCCCAATTGCTTCATTCTGATCATAGTCCCCCTCACAATGCGGTCTCGTCGGTCTCGCCGGTGCGAATGCGCACGGCCTGATCGATGTCGAGCGTGAAAATCTTGCCATCGCCAATCGCGCCGGTTTGGGCGGCGGCCTGA
>PNLG01000344.1 GCA_013822915.1 Sphingomonas sp.
TAGGGATCGGCCGCTTCCCCCAATTGGAGCGCGACGAGCGCTGAGCGCAACGCGTTCGTCACCGCACCGGGCTGGCCATTGCCAATCGCAAAGCGCGTCTCGCCCATCGTCATCGCGCCAATCGGCGTCACAACTGCGGCCGTGCCACAGGCGAATGCCTCCACCAACCGCCCGCTCGCGGCATCAGCCTGGACCTGATCGATCGCGTAGCGTTCCTCGCGCACCACGCGCCCCGCGTCGCGCGCCATCGTGAGGAGCGAGTCGCGCGTAATGCCCGGCAGGATGGTCCCGCCGAGCGGCGGCGTCGCAACCGACCCGTCGTCAAACACGAAAAAAATGTTCATGCCGCCCAGTTCCTCGATCCAGCGGCGTTCCGCCGCGTCGAGGAACAGCACCTGGTCATGGCCGCGCCGCGTTGCCTCTGCCTGCGCGACCAGGCTGGCCGCATAATTACCACCGCATTTCGCCGCCCCGGTGCCGCCCGGTGCGGCCCGCGTGTGGTCTTGCGAAACCCACAGCGACACAGCCGGGGCGTCGCCCTTGAAATAGGCACCAACGGACGAGGCGATGACGGCAAACAGATATTCCGACGAGGGCTTTACCCCCAAAAAGACTTCGCTCGCGATCATGAACGGGCGCAGATAAAGCGCGCCACCCGAAACGGATGGAATCCAGTCGCGCTCCGCCAAGGCCAGCGCGGAAACGGCAGCAACGAACAGCTCCTCGGGCAGCGGCACCATCGCCATGCGCTCGGCCGAAGCGCGAAACCGCGCGGCATTGGCGGCGGGCCGGAACAGCGCGGTGCCGCCGTCCGGCGTGCGATACGCCTTCATCCCCTCAAAAATTTCCTGCGCATAGTGCAGCACCGCGGTCGAGGGGTCGAACGACAGGCTGTGGCGCGGGCCGAGCACCGGATCATGCCACCCCGCACCCTCTCGATAGCGGATCGTGACCATGTGATCGGTGAACACGCGGCCAAAGCCGGGATTGGCGATCCGCGCGGCCCGGTCGGTCGCTGTGGTCGGTGCCGGGTGCGGCATCGCCGCAATGGCGAGCGGGCTGGCGGAGCGCGGAGTATCAAGCATGGGGCCACCGGACTGTTTGCAAAAAAGCGGTCTTGACGCCTTAAGCGAACCGCCCATGTTCAGCAACATGGCTCAAAGCGCTGCCTCTGCCCTGTTTTTGCGCGAAGCCGAGGTGCGACGCGGGATCGAGCTGCTGGCATTTGGGCATGGCGGCTTGCTGCGCGCGGGCGACGCCGCGCTTGGGACCCAGGGGTTAGGCAGGGCGCATGCGCGCGCGCTGTATTTCATCGCGCGGCAACCCGATGTGACGGTCACGCACTTAATCGGGTTGCTGGGCATTACCAAACAATCGCTGGGCCGCGTGCTGCGCGAGCTCAACGACCGTGCGCTTGTTGAAGCGCGACCCGGCCAGCGTGATCGGCGCCAGCGGCTGTTGCGGCTGACCCCGGCGGGTGCTGCGCTGGAGGCGGCGCTGTTTGAACAGATGCGCAGCCGACTGGCCGCTGCCTATGCGAGCGCCGGGCAGGACGCCGTCAGCGGGTTTTGGGCGGTGCTGGAGGGGCTGACCTCGCCCGAGCAAAGGCGCTTGCTGGCGACACTGCGCTAGGGGTTGTTCCACTGTCGCGGAAACGGCACCAGCCCGCACGGTTTCAGGTCAACTGAAACAACCGCTAACGCGCCGCCGCTGCCAGTTCGGCATTGCGCGCCGCCGCCGCCGCCAGCGTGTGCGTGAGCAAACGGGCGAGCGCGTCATCGGCATCGAGCACATCAAGCCCCTTGCGCGTCGATCCGCCCGGACTGGCGACACGCTCCGCCAAAGCTGCGGGCGCCTCCCTCGCCGCCGTCGCCAGCGATACCGCGCCCGCAACGGTTGCGAGCGCGAGCCGCGCCGCCTGATCGCCGGGCAGTCCCAGCGCAGCACCCGCCCGGCTCATCGCATCGACATAGCGGTAAAGAAACGCCGGGCCGCTGCCGGCAAGTGCCGTCACCAGATCAAACTGCGCGGGCGCAACCCATTCAACCAGCCCGAGCGGCGCCATGAGCTGCGCGACATCGGCGCGAACCGGCGCAGTTGCACTGTCCGAGTGGAGCGCAACCACCCCCTGCCCAATGGCGACCGGTAAATTGGGCATTGCGCGCACGATTGCGCCAGCCGCAAAGCGCTGCGCGAGTGCCGCTTCCTCAACCCCCGCCAGGATCGAGATAAGGCACCCCAACCCCGCCAACCGTGCGGCGTGGGCGGCGGTCACATCGTCAAGCTGTTGCGGCTTCATGCCCAGCATCACGGCATCGGGCATCGGCCCCGGCGGCAGTGCGCGCACCTGCGCGACCCCGGGCGGCAATGCCCGGTCACGGCGATTGACGACCACCACATCCGCAGGCGTCAACACCGCGCTTGCCAGCCACCGGTCCAGCATCGCCCCGGCCATGTTCCCACAGCCGATCAGCCAGAGCCGCCGGATCACGCCTCGCCCTGGGTCTCGGTCAGCGCCGCCGCAAGCGCCTCCTTGGGCGTCTTGCCGCCCCACAGCACGAATTGGAACACCGGGTAAAAGCGTTCGCACTCATCAATCGCCGATTCGATAATCAGTTCGGCTGCGGCGAGCGACAAAGTGCCGTCCTCAGCGCCATCCACCATGGCCGCGTGACGATAGAGCAAGATGCCGCTGGAGGACCAAAGCTCGAAATGGCCGACCCACAATTGTTCGTTGATCAGCCCGATCGCCTCATACACCGCCACGCGGCGCTCATCGGTGACACGAATGTCGGGAAAGGCGAGGAATTGCAGCACGCTGTCTTCTTCACGCCACAGCGCGCGCAGCTCATATTCGGTCCAACTGCCCTTGACCTTGGCCACCACCTCATCATCCTGCCGCTCATAGCTCCAGCCATGCGCGGCGTAATAATTTTCGAGCATATCGATAGGCGCAGCATCGTCGCGGTCGTCGTCCACTTCGCTCAACATTCAGCTTTCAACCTTGTGGTGCCGGATCGTGCGAGGCGTGCCAAGCGGGGGCCGGGCTCGCAAGGTGGTGTGACGCCATTACGCCAAAAATCTGTGGACAATAAAGTCGGTCGACCAAGCGTCAGGAAGCCTGGTTCGCGTCGCCCCCTTCCGCCCGTGCAG
The DNA here is from genome assembly GCA_013822915.1 of Sphingomonas sp. Taxonomy (GTDB): domain Bacteria; phylum Pseudomonadota; class Alphaproteobacteria; order Sphingomonadales; family Sphingomonadaceae; genus Sphingomonas. The sequence goes on from PNLG01000344.1 coordinate 3,154, forward strand.
TCGCGGCGTCGAGCTTGTCGAGCCGCGCGCGCAGCGCCTCGGCCTCATCGCGTGCAGCAGCGGCCATCGCCTTGACGGCTTCGAATTCGTCGCGGCTAACGAAATCGAGCCCGCCGATCCAATCGCGCATCCGCTCACGCGCGCTTCCCTCCGCCTCGCGCCCCATC
>PNLG01000402.1 GCA_013822915.1 Sphingomonas sp.
CCTGCCGGGCTTTTTCGCGCGCTGGTTCATGTCGACGAACCACAAGGATATCGGCACGCTCTATCTGATTTTCGCGATCATCGCGGGGATCATCGGTGGCGCGATTTCGGGCCTGATGCGTGCCGAACTGGCGCAGCCCGGCATTCAATATCTCGGCGCGTGGCAAGCGATTTTGCAGGGCAGCCCCGCTTCGCTCGATCAGGCGCTGCATTTGTGGAACGTGCTTATCACTGCGCACGGGCTGATCATGGTGTTTTTCATGGTGATGCCCGCGATGATCGGCGGTTTCGGCAACTGGTTTGTGCCGATCATGATCGGCGCGCCGGACATGGCGTTCCCGCGGATGAACAATATCAGCTTCTGGCTGCTGGTTCCGGCCTTTATCCTGTTGCTGGCATCGCCGTTTTTCGGCGGCGCGGGCACGGGTTGGACGGTTTACGCGCCGCTGTCGACTTACGGTTCATCGGGTCCGGCGGTGGATATGGCGATCCTGTCGCTCCACTTGGCGGGCGCATCGTCGATTTTGGGTGCGATCAACTTCATCACCACCATCTTCAACATGCGCGCGCCGGGCATGACGCTGCACAAGATGCCGCTGTTCGTGTGGTCGGTACTGGTCACCGCCTTCCTGTTGCTGCTGTCGCTGCCAGTTTTGGCGGCCGCAATCACGATGTTATTGACCGATCGTAATTTCGGCACGACCTTCTTTGATCAGGCGGGCGGGGGTGACCCGGTGCTGTATCAGCATCTGTTCTGGTTCTTTGGCCACCCCGAAGTTTACATCATGATCCTGCCCGGCTTCGGGATGGTCAGCCACATCATTTCGACCTTCTCGAAAAAGCCGATTTTCGGCTATCTCGGCATGGCCTATGCGATGGTGGCGATCGGCGCGGTCGGTTTTATCGTATGGGCGCACCACATGTTCACGACCGGCCTTAGCGTTAATGTGAAGATGTATTTCACCGCCGCGACCATGGTGATCGCGGTGCCGACAGGCATCAAGATCTTTAGCTGGATCGCGACAATGTGGGGCGGGTCGATCACGTTCAAGACGCCGATGCTGTGGGCAATCGGCTTCATCTTCATGTTCACCGTCGGCGGCGTGACGGGTGTGGTGCTCGCCAATGGCGGGATCGACGATTACATGCAGGACACTTATTACGTCGTCGCGCACTTCCATTATGTGCTGTCGCTCGGCGCGGTGTTCAGCATGTTCGCGGGCTTTTCCTACTGGTTCCCGAAAATGTCGGGCCGGATGATGAACGAAGCGCTTGGCCAGATTCACTTCTGGATGTTCTTTGCTGGCGTAAACCTGCTGTTCTTCCCGATGCATTTCCTGGGACTGCAAGGGATGCCGCGCCGCATTCCTGATTATTCGCCCGCCTATGCCAAGTTCAACGAATGGGCGACGCTGGGCTATGCGATCATGGCGGTCAGCATGATCTTCTTCTTCGTCAACGTGATCATGTCGCTGCTTGCGGGGAAAAAGGCCGCGGACAGCCCGTGGGGTGAAGGGGCGACGACGCTGGAATGGACGCTGTCCAGCCCCCCGCCGTTCCACCAGTTCGAAACCTTGCCGGTAATCGACGCCGACGCGCGGCACTGATTGGGACGGTCGCACCGTTACCGCGCGCTGGCGCGGTGATCGGAAACGGGGACTAGAAGCGGGGGCGGCTGGGAGTGAAGCGGTGCGACGCCGCCCTCTCACCGCCTCAGCCATTTGGCGAGCAAGGTGCAGATCACCGGATCAGCGCCTGGCTCGAAAGGTTTTGTAAATGAATGAGATGACCGCCACCCGCAACGCTGCCCCGATCACCGCCGACTGGCGCGATTTCCTGGCGCTCACCAAGCCGCGGGTGATGCGCTCGGTGGTGTTTACCGGGCTGTGCGGGATGCTGGCGGCCCCCGTCGCGCTCCCGGTGCCGATCGCGATCACTGCCATCCTGGCGATCGCACTGGCGGCGGGTGCGGCGGGCACGCTCAACCAATGGTATGAGGCCGATATCGACGCGCGTATGAAGCGCACCGCCGCTCGCCCCCTGCCCGCCGGGCGGATCGACGCTGAAACGGCGTTCCAATTCGGGGTCGGCATGGGCGTGTTCAGCGTCGCGCTGATGGGGCTGGTCGTAAACCTGCTTGCCGCTGCGCTGCTGGCGGTGTCGATCTTGTTTTACGTGGTTGTCTATACCATCGGGCTGAAGCGCTTTACCCCACAGAACATCGTGATCGGGGGGGCAGCGGGCGCGTTTCCGCCGCTGATCGGCTGGGTCGCGGCCACCGGCGAGCTGGCGCTGCTCCCGCTGCTGATGTTCGCGCTGATTTTCCTGTGGACCCCGCCGCATAGCTGGGCGCTCGCGCTGCTGATCCGCGACGATTATGCGAAGGGCGGCGTGCCGATGATGCCCGTGGTGGCGGGTGCCCGGGCGACGCGCTGGCAAATGCTGGGCTATGCGCTGGCGATGGCGGCGGTCGCGGTCGCGCCCTGGCCGCTGGGGCTGACCGGGAGCCTTTACGGGGTGATTGCAGTGCTGGGATCGGCAGTGTTTGTGGCTCTGACCGGCTGGGTGGTCGCAGCGGCCGCGCCAACGCCCGCCACAATGAAGGCGGAGCGTGTGTTGTTCATCTATTCGATTGGCTATGTGCTGGCGATGTTTGCGGCGATTGTCGCTGACCGGTGGCTGGCATGACGCCAGAAGACGAGCAACTGTTGCGCGCGCGCCAGAAATCGCGATCGCTGGTGATGGCAGTGATTCTGGGCGCGCTGGTGGTGCTATTTTTCGCGATCACCATCGCCAAGATTCAGGCGGGCCACGCATGACCGGCAAGCTACGCACCGCGCTGCTCGCCGCACTCGGCGTGTGCGGCATGACCGGGCTCGGCTATGCGAGCGTGCCGCTCTACCGGCTGTTCTGCCAGGTGACGGGATTGAACGGCACGACGCAGCGCGGGCTGGTGGCACCCGGCGCGATCAATCGCGACGTCCGCGTCGGCTTTGACAGCAATGTCAGCCCCAATCTGCCATGGAAATTCGCGCCCGTCGAACGATCGCAAACGGTGCGAATCGGCGCGCGCAGCATGGCGTTTTTCACCGCGACCAACACGGCTGCAAAGCCCATTACCGGCAGCGCCACCTTCAACGTATCCCCCGCACAGGCCGGGCGCTATTTCACCAAGATTCAGTGCTTTTGCTTCAATCAGCAAACACTGAAACCCGGCGAGACGGTGCGGATGCCGGTGATCTTCTTTGTCGATCCGGCGATTGCGCAAGACCCGGATGCCAAGGATGTGACCACAATTACGCTCAGCTAC
>PNLG01000311.1 GCA_013822915.1 Sphingomonas sp.
GTGTCAATGACGCGCTTGTCGCCAAATTCGTCGAGCAGGCCCTGCGTCACTTTATACGCGCCCTGATATTGCGCGACTTCTTCGCCCATCACGAACACGCGCGGGTCGCGGCGCATTTCTTCCGCCATCGCATCGCGAAGGGCCTCGCGCACTGTAGTTTTGACCATTTCGGTGCCCGCCGGGATTTCGGGATCGGTTGCCACGCGCAGGGGTACCAGCGTTGCGGCGGCAACGGGCGCGGGCGCTGCCGCAGGCGCGCGAGTGGGCGCGGGCACAGTAACGGGCGCAACACCCACATCGTCCCCTTCGGTTGCGATCAGAGCGATGACGGTCCCGACCTTCACATTGTCGGTCCCCGCCGCGATCAGGATGCTCGCAATGGTGCCTTCATCGACCGCCTCGAATTCCATCGTTGCCTTGTCGGTCTCGATCTCGGCCAGAATATCGCCCGAGCGCACGACATCGCCCTCGCTGACCAGCCACTTGGCCAGTGTCCCCTCCTCCATTGTCGGGGAAAGGGCGGGCATTTTCAGTTCGACGGCCATCTCAATACGTCTCCACCAGCACGTCGGTGTAAAGCTCGCTCGGGTCTGGCTCGGCCGTGCTTTCGGCGAAGTCGGCGGCCTCGTTGACAATGCGACGGATTTCCTGCTCGATCGACTTCAGCTCAGCTTCGGTGACACCTGCTGCCTCCAGCTCTTTTTTGGCGTGGTCGATCGGATCGGATTTGTCGCGCACTGCCTGAACCTCGTCACGGCTACGATATTTGGCCGGGTCGGACATTGAGTGGCCGCGATAGCGATAGGTTTTCATCTCCAGGATGATCGGCCCCTTGCCGCTGCGTACCCAGGCAAGCGCTTCCTCCGCCGCACCCCGGCATGCCAGCACGTCCATGCCGTCAACCTGAATGCCGGGGATGCGGAACGATTCGCCGCGCCGGAAAAGCTGATCCTCGGAACTGGCGCGGTTCACCGATGTGCCCATCGCATATTGATTGTTTTCAATCACATAAATGACAGGAAGCTTCCACAGCTCAGCCATGTTGAAGCTTTCATAGACCTGGCCCTGGTTCGACGCGCCATCGCCGAAATAGGCAAGGCACACGCCGCCATCGCCCGAATATTTGTGCGCAAAACCAAGCCCGGTGCCGAGCGACACCTGCGCGCCGACAATGCCGTGCCCGCCATAGAATTTATGCTCGACGCTGAACATGTGCATCGAACCGCCCTTGCCCTTTGAAATGCCCGCCGCACGGCCGGTCAATTCGGCCATGACGTCTTTGGGCGGGATACCGCACAGCAGCATATGGCCATGGTCGCGATAGCCGGTGATGACGCTGTCCTGGTCCGACAGCGCCGATTGCAGGCCAACCGCCACCGCTTCCTGCCCGATATAGAGATGACAAAACCCACCGATCAGGCCGAGTCCATAAAGCTGGCCGGCCTTTTCCTCAAACCGGCGGATCAGCAGCATCTGCTTGTAGAAATCGAGCAATTGGTCCCTGGTTGCCACGAACCGCTCCGGTTCATTTGGTCGCTCGCGATTGACGGGGAGAGGTTCGCTCTTGCGGGGTCGCGCGGGGGGTTTTGCCACGGTCAGATGGACCTTCTTAGCCTGGAGACACGGACCGCTATACGCGCAATTATTGTTAGAGCGCAATCACTCCCGCACCGGAGCCGAACCGCTTACTTCAGCGGGACAATCACTTCATTGGGATGAACGACGTTCAGCTTTTGCCGCGTCACTTCATCGACCATGTCAGGATTTGCATGGCGCGGATCGAGCAGCTCCACCCGGTTTTTCAGCGCCGCGCGCTGTTTGTCGAGCCGATCGAACTCGGCACGTTGCTCCACCACCCGGCGCTGATACTCTCCATAAGCGAACAGCCCGTTCGGGCCGACCAGCGCATAGACCGCGAAAAACGCCATGATCCCCAGCGCCAGCACCGCCGGAGCGGCGCGACGCACCATGACCGAAAGCTGAGATGGTGAATTCATAGTTAATTTTTGCCGGAGCATGGCTTGGCGGTCAAGCGCAAACCGCCCTTACCGCAGGATCGACATGCCGGCATAGCGCGCGACGTCGCCCAATTCCTCCTCAATGCGGATGAGCTGATTATACTTGGCAAGCCGGTCGCTACGCGCGAGGCTTCCCGTCTTGATCTGCCCGCAATTGGTGGCAACGGCGAGGTCGGCGATCGTTGCATCCTCAGTTTCGCCCGAACGGTGCGACATGACAGCGGTATAGCCCGCGCGGTGCGCCATCGACACCGCGGCCAGCGTTTCGGTAAGCGAACCGATCTGGTTCACCTTGACCAGCAATGAATTGGCAAGCCCGGTATCAATGCCATCGGCCAGCCGAAGCGGATTGGTGACGAACAGATCATCGCCGACCAACTGCACCGAATCGCCAATCTGATCGGTCAGCGCTTTCCAGCCGTCGAAATCATCTTCGCTCATGCCGTCTTCGATCGAGAAGATCGGATAGCGATGCGTGAGGTCGGCGAGATATGCGGCCATTTCGGCGGGCGCGAGCACCTTACCCTCGCCGCTGATGTGATAGGCCCCGCCTTTGAAAAACTCGGTCGCCGCGCAATCAAGCGCAAGCATTACATCCTCACCGGGGCGATACCCCGCCGCCTCCACCGCCTTCATGATGAAATCGAGCGCATCAGTGGTCGAGGCCAGATTGGGCGCGAAGCCGCCTTCGTCCCCCACCGCCGTTGAAAGTCTGCGCTCGTGCAGCGCCTTCTTCAGCGTTTGGAAAATCTCCGACCCGCAACGCACGGCGTCAAAAAGCGAGTCCGCGCCGACCGGCACGATCATAAATTCTTGAAAATCGATCGGATTGTCGGCGTGCTGTCCGCCATTGATGATGTTCATCATCGGCACCGGCAACACATGCGCCGATACGCCGCCGACATACCGATAGAGCGGCAGACCACGCGCATCCGCCGCTGCCTTGGCAACGGCAAGGCTCGCGCCAAGTATCGCATTGGCGCCCAGCCGCGACTTGTTCGGCGTGCCGTCCAGTTCGATCATGACGCCGTCAACATCGCCCTGATCCTCGGCATCCATGCCGATGATCGCCTCGGCAATATCGGCGTTCACGGCGTCCACCGCGCCCTGCACGCCCTTGCCCAGCCAGAGCGAGGCGTCGCCGTCGCGCCGCTCAACCGCTTCATGCGCGCCTGTCGATGCGCCCGACGGCACAGCAGCGCGGCCAAAGCTGCCATCCTCCAGCATGACATCAACTTCGACAGTGGGATTG
>PNLG01000097.1 GCA_013822915.1 Sphingomonas sp.
GTCCGCCACCATGTTCTGGCCCGGCGCGAATGTCGCATTTGACGGGCAACGACCGAGCGACTGGCAGCAATATGGGCATGAGGTGTCCAACCGCCAGCGAGTCGACGCGATCATCGACTGGCTGCGGCGGCCGGTCGACACGCGGCCCGCATTCTTCACGCTCTATTTCGATGTGGTCGATTCGGCGGGGCATGAATTTGGCCCGCACAGCCCCAAAACCACTGCCGTGGTCGGCGACGTCGATGCCGCGATCGGTCGGTTGCGCAGCGAACTCGCAACGCTTGGCCAGCCCGCGAACTTCGTCATCACCGCCGATCACGGCATGGCCCCGACGAGCCCGGAGCGCGTCATCCGGTTCGATCAGATTGCACCTGCGGGCAGCTTTCGATTCGTGACCGGCGGCACCTATGCCGGGATTGAGCCGCTGCCGGGGCAAGAGGCCGCACTAGCCGCCACCATCGCTCGCCCGCATCCACATATGCAGTGCTGGGCCAAGGACACGATCCCGGCGGCGCTGCATTATGGCAAAAATCCGCGCGTCCCCCGCTATATCTGCCTCGCCGAGCCCGGCTGGCTGATTGTCGACCGCGCGCCCGCGCCCGACCGCCCGATCAAAGCGGGCGGCGCGCATGGCTATGATCCCGCCGCGCCCGATATGGCCGCGCTGTTCATTGCGAGCGGCCCGGCGATCAAGCCGGTGGGCGCAGTGCCCGGCTTCGACAATGTCGATGTCGCCCCGTTGCTGCGCCGCTTGCTTAGCCTGCCCGCCGGGCGCGATCTGGATGGCAGCGATGCGCCGTTTCGCGCAGCGCTCGCGAATTAACGGCGCACCGCAAGGCGCATCCGCTTGGCGCTTGCCAAATCATGCGGAACATTGGACGCTGCGCCCATGATCTATTTTGAGGATATCGAGGTCGGCGCGGTCAGTCGCTTTGGCAGCTATGCGGTAACGCGCGACGAGGTGATTGCCTTTGCGCAAAAATACGACCCGCAGCCGTTCCATCTGTCGGATGAGGCAGCAGCCCAGACCCATTTCGGGCGGCTGTCGGCGAGCGGGTGGCACACCTGCGCGATGATGATGGCGATGCTGGTTGCCAATATGAAAAACCACGAACAGGCGGGCCTGGGTTCGCCAGGGCAGGAACAGCTCAAATGGCTGACGCCGGTTTTCCCCGGCGACACATTGTCGGTCGAAACCGAAGTGCTCGACAAGCGCGTGTCGGCGAGCCGACCCGAAATGGGGCTTTACCGCAGCCTGATTACCGTGCTGAACCAGCATGGCGTTGCGGTGATGACGACAATCGCGACAGGGTTGATCCGCACCCGACCGTTGGACTGAACGCCGGGCCTCAGTGTCCGCCGAACGCCACCAGCGCGCTGACCGTCACGCCATCACCGCGCAGCGAATCCGCGCCGCCCAGATCAGGCAAGTCAACGACAAACTGCGCTTGGGCCACATCGGCACCCGCCTTGCGCAAGAGCCGGATCGCCGCGCGCGCCGTACCGCCGGTGGCGATCAGATCATCGACCAGCAGCACCCGCTGCCCCGGCACCAGCGCGTCGGCATGGATAGCGATCCGGTCCTGCCCATATTCGAGCGCATAATCCTCCGCGATGGTCGCGCCGGGGAGCTTCCCGTCCTTGCGGATCAGCACCACCCCCGCGCTGAGCGGCACCGCAAGCGCGGCGGCAAACAGAAAGCCGCGCGCCTCAATCCCCGCGATCAGATCGACCGGCCCATCGACCGCGTCGACCATCCGCGCAACCGTCTGCGCCAGCCCATGCGGGTCGAGCAACAAGGTGGTGATGTCGCGAAACATGATCCCCGGCTTTGGAAAGTCGGGAATCGTGCGGATCAGCGCCCTCAGATCGTCATTAACCGCAGTCAGCACGCTCAATGCTTCACATTCCGCCAGATCGTCTGATACGAACCATAAGCCAGCAGCGTCGCGATCAACAGAAAACCGAGCACGACAAAGCCAAGGCCATGTCGCTGGTTTAATTCCGGCTCAGCGGCCCACACGAGAAACGCGGCCACGTCCTTCGCATTTTGCTTGACCGTCGACGGTGTGCCATCGGCATAGGTGACCTGCCCATCCTGTGCGAGCGGCGGCGGCATCGCGATGTTCAGATTGGGGAAATAGGGATTGTAATACAGCCCGTCGGGCGTTTTCGCATCGGGATGCTTGGCGATCAGTTCGGGCGCCTGTTCGGCATAGCCGGTCAGCAGCGAGTAGATATAGGCCGGGCCGTCATGGCGCGCCTTGGTAATCAGCGACAAATCGGGTGGCACACCTTGACCCGGATAATAGACGACCGGGAATTTGTCGGCAGGCGTATTGGCACGCTCGCTGCGGTCGCCAGTCTTGGGATCCTGCACTTGCTGCTTGGTGCCCCAGTCGGCGGCGATTTTCTTCACCTCGGCTTCGGAATAGCCAAGCTTGCGGAGATCGCGAAACGCGATCAGGCTGATCGAGTGACAATTAGCGCACACTTCCTTGTAAACTTGGAAGCCGCGCTGCGCTTGCCGCTCGTCAATCTTGCCGGTGAACCCATCGCTCTTCAGTTCAAGATGTTCGGGATGCTTATAGAGCATCGCCGCAGCACTCTCGACCTCGGGCTCATTGATGAGGCTGGAAATGCTGCCGCCCAGCGAAATCAGCAGCGCAACCAGAAAACCGACACCGACCAGGCCGGCGATAATGCGAACCATGAAGATACCCCTTATTCAGCCGGGACGGCATTGCCAGCCGTCAGATCGGCCGATCCCCGGCCGTGATGCTTGCCCAACACTGCCTCGGTGATCGAGTTCGGCAATGGCCGCGGCCGCTCCATCGCGGAGACGATCGGCAGGATCAACAGGAAGTGAGCGAAATAATAGGCAGTGGCGATCTGCCCAACGATCACGTTGCGCACTGTCGCTTCCGCGCCGCCGATATAGCCCAGCACCAACACATCGACCAACAGCACGATCAGGAAGATGCGATAGGTCGGCCGGTAATTCGCCGAGCGCACCGGTGACGTGTCGAGCCACGGCAGGAAGAACAGCAGCAAGATCGACCCGAACATCGCGAGCACGCCCCACAGCTTGGCTGGCATGAACAGGAAATCCGCAGTGAACGACTTCAAAATCGCGTAGAAAGGCAGGAAATACCACTCCGGCACGATGTGCGCGGGCGTCGAGAGCGGATTGGCCGGGATATAATTGTCCGGGTGGCCAAGCGCATTCGGCATGAAG
>PNLG01000145.1 GCA_013822915.1 Sphingomonas sp.
CGCTGACCGTATAGGCCATGATTGCGGTGGCGACGGCCGCGTTCAGGCTGTCGGCCTTGCCCCGCATCGGAATCTTGACGCGCAGGTCGCACGCCGCCGCATAATCGGGCGGGAGCCCTTGCGCTTCATTGCCCGTCAGCAGGAAGCATGGCGCGGCATAGGATGCGGCGCGATAATCGGTGTCGGTGTCGAGGCTAAGCCCGACCAGCTGCCCCGGCCCGGTGCGCAGCCAGGGCAGAAATTCATCCCATTCGGCCTGCGCCACGGCGACCGTGAACAACGCGCCCATGCTCGCGCGCACGGCCTCCATCGAAAACGGATCGACACATTGGCCGATGAGGATCAGCCCGCCGGCACCAACCGCATCGGCGGTGCGCAGCATCGTGCCGAGATTGCCGGGATCGCGCAGCCGCTCCGCGACCAGCCAAAGCGGGGACGCCGCCCGGTCGATCGCCGCAAGCGCGACGTCGAACTCTTCAAACACGCCCACCACGGCTTGCGGATTATCCTTGCCCGACAATTTGGCGAGAATATCGCTGGTTGTCTCCACAGCCTCGCCGCCGCTGGCTTCAACCGCGTCGATCAGCGCGGCGAGCCGCGGATGAACACCGCCGTCACGGACGAAAAACAGCCAGCGCGGCAAGCGACCCGTGTCCTGCGCTTCGCTCAGAATGCGCAACCCCTCGGCCAGGAATAGCCGTTCGGCCCGGCGATGCCGCTTTTCGCGGAGCAGGCGCGTCCGTTTGATGAGCGGGTTGGAATGCGCGGTAATCGACCGGGGCATGTCAATGGGCACCGGGTGCGCGACGGGCGCTATTCCTCGTCAAACTTCGCCTCAACCAGCGCGGTGAGCTGGGCAACCGCGTCATCGGCACCATCGCCAACCGCGCGGATCGTGATGCGGTCGCCAATGGCAGCGCCCAGCATCATCAATCCCATGATCGACGTGCCCGTCACCGCCGCGCCGTCCTTTTCAACCATGACTTCACAGCGCAACTGGCTGGCAAGTATCACGAATTTGGCGCTGGCCCGGGCGTGCAGTCCGCGCTTGTTGGCGATCGTGACGGTGCGTTCGACGCTGCTCACGCGGCCGCTTCACCCAAAACTTGCGACGCGACCGAGATGTATTTGCGCCCCGCATCGCGCGCAGCAGCGACAGCGTCGGCGACCTTCATCGCTTTGCGCGCGCCCTCCAGCCGGATCAGCATCGGCAGGTTGATGCCCGCAATCACTTCGATCCGCCCCGGCACCATCAGCGAAATGGCGAGGTTGGAGGGCGTGCCCCCGAACAGGTCGGTCAGCACAATTACGCCCGCGCCGGTATCAACGGCGGCAATCGCAGCGGCAATGTCCGCGCGGCGCCCCTCCATATCATCCTCCGGGCCAATGGCGATTGTCGCCACGCGCTCCTGTCGACCGACAACATGTTCCATCGCGGTCACAAATTCATCGGCCAGCCGACCATGGGTGACCAGCACCAATCCGATCATTTGCCCGGGCTCACTGTGGCTTCGTTCCTGCGTCATATGCGTGTTCGCGATCAATCATTGATGGCATGCCCTCCAGCGAATCTTGCGGCGCGGCCGCCAAATCGCGGTGCGAGACCGTGGGCGAAAATCCCGCCGCGCGCAACCGTGCTGCAATGCGCTCGGCCACATGCACCGACCGGTGGCGCCCGCCGGTACACCCGAACGCGATTGTGACATAGGATTTCCCCTCCGCCCGGTATCGCGGCAGCAGCAGCAGCAGGAGTTGATCAATCGCCGCCATCGCATCGGTGTAAGCGGGGTCGCAGGCGATATAGGCGCTCACCGCGGGATCAAGCCCCGTGCCGGGGCGCAGTGCTTCATCCCAATGCGGGTTGCGCAGGAACCGCATGTCGAGCACGACATCGGCGTCGCGGGGCAGACCGCGCGCAAAGCCAAAGGACATGACCGACAGTGTCGGCTCGCCCAGCCCTTCGCGGGCAAAGGTGGTGCGGATGCGCGTCGCCAATTCATTCGCCGACAGGCGGGTCGTATCGATCAGCCGGTTGGCCCAGCTTCGCAGCGGGGCGAGCAATTCGCGCTCCTGCGCAATCCCGTCGACAGCCGGCCGGTCAAGCGCGAGCGGATGGCGCCGCCGCGTTTCGGAATAGCGTCGCTCAAGCTCCGCGCCTGCGCAATCGAGGAACAACGTGCCGATGTCATGGCCGTCATCGGCGCGCAGCCGATTGACCATGCGGATCAACCGGTCCGGCTCAAAATCGCGCGTTTGCGCGCCAATGCCGATCGCGAGCGGTCGCGCCGCATCCTCGCCACGGTCATCCGCCGCCGTTGCAAGCAGTCGATCAATCAACCGCACCGGCAGATTGTCGAGCACTTCCCAGCCCATATCCTCCAGCGTGTTGAGCACGGTCGATTTGCCCGCGCCCGACATGCCGGTAATCAGCAGGACGTCACGAAGCGGCGGGCGTGGGGTCATCATGCGCGCGCGGCCAGCGCCAGTTCGACCTTGATCGGGGCGGAGGCGTAATGCCCCTCTACCGCGATCACGGGCACGTTGACCCCGGCGATGGTCCGCACTGGCATGTCGAGCGGCATCCGCTCCACATCGTCGCGCAGTTCAACCAGCAGCGCGACCGGGACGCGTTCGACATGGGGCATGGCGACAATGCCGATGCCGCGCACTTCGAGCTTGCCGACGATGGTTGCCGGGGCGGTGGCGAGCAATACCCGACGGTCGCGCACCACCAGCGTATAGTCGTCGCTCACCAGCCGTGCGCCGCGATCAATCAGGCGGAGCGCAAGGTCGGATTTGCCCGCGCCCGACCGCCCCTCGATCAAAACGGCGTGCTCGCCAATCGCGACACACGACACATGCAGCGTTTCGGACGAAACAACGGTCAAGTGATGCTCCTTGCAACTATGGCGTTTCGTTCAGCGGCAGTGTGATCACGAATCGCGCCCCGCTCATGCGGTCATCGCGCGATTCGGCTGCGATTTTTCCCTGATGGCCCTCGACGATCGTGCGCGCAATGGCAAGCCCGAGGCCGGAGTGCCGCCCAAAGGCTTCTCCGTCGGGCCGGTCGGAGTGAAAGCGGCGAAAAACCGCCTCGCGTGCGGCTTCGGGCACGCCGGGCCCTTCGTCCTCCACGCGCACGACGGCATCGAGTGCGCCGCGCTGCGCCGACAGGGTAATCAGCCCGCCATCGGGGGAGAAGGAAATCGCG
>PNLG01000189.1 GCA_013822915.1 Sphingomonas sp.
TCCATGAGCGATCCCCTGCCTGATAGCCTGATTCCCTATGACGAAATCGTGCAGGAGGCACTGCGCGCAGTCGTCGGTCGGGTGCTGGGGTCGATTGCGGGGAGCGGCGACCTGCCCGGCGCGCATCATTTTTACATCACTTTCAAAACGCAAGTGCCCGGTGTCGACATTCCCAAGCGGCTGATCGAGCGTTTTCCCGATGAAATGACGATCGTGCTCCAGAATAAATTCTGGGATCTGACGGTCGATGACAGCCGCTTTTCGGTGGGGCTGAGTTTTAACCAGGTGCCGTCGAAACTGGTCATTCCCTATTCGGCGATCACCGGGTTCCATGATCCGGCGGTCAATTTCGAGCTGCGCTTTCAGGCGAATGACGGCCCCGACGAACCCGAGCCGCATGACGAGGCCGAAAATGACGGCGGCACGCGCGATGATGGGTCGAATGTGGTGTCGGTCGATTTCAAGCGGAAGAAATAGCGGGCCCGCGTCGGTTCCCCAGACCTTTGAGCTGTTTTCGGTCGTCCAGGTGCCGTAACCCGGCGGAGGATGGCGTTCGACCTTCAACATGGTTGTGCCCGCTATCACCGAGCAATCATGAGCGACGGGTTTAGTGCCGTGCGGCCCAAGGCGATGGTGTGATCGCCCCTTGACGGCGCAGCGGCTGCTACGCCACTAGCGCGCATGGACCGTTCCAATGACCCCCACGGGTTCCACCGCCGCGGCGTGTTATTCGTGCTTTCCTCGCCATCGGGTGCTGGCAAATCCACCATTGCGCGCATGTTGCTGGAGGGGGAGCCTGACCTTGCCATGTCGGTATCGGCCACCACACGCCCGATCCGCCCAGGCGAGGTCGATGGCGCGGATTACCATTTTGTCGATCTGGAACGGTTCCGCGCGATGGTCGCGAACCACGAATTTCTCGAATGGGCGCATGTATTTGGCCATCGCTATGGCACGCCCCGCGCGCAGGTCGATGCGATGCTGGCGCAGGGCAAGGACGTGTTGTTCGATATCGACTGGCAGGGGGCGCAGCAATTGTTCCAGATTGCCGGCGGCGATGTGGTGCGCGTGTTCATCCTGCCCCCGTCGATGGAGGAGCTGAACGAACGGCTGATCCGCCGCGCCACCGATTCGGCCGATGTCATCGGCGCGCGGATGCAGCGCGCAGCGGCCGAGGTCAGCCATTGGGATGGCTATGACTATGTGCTGGTCAATGACGATGTCGATCAGTGTTTCCGCGATGTGCAGACGATTTTGGCCGCCGAACGGCTAAAACGGTCACGCCAGACCGGGCTGATCGGCTTTATCCGCCACTTGATGAAGTAATTTCAGCACAGCAGGCTGAGCAACCGCACGCCTGCCTCAAAATCGCGGCGTCGGCTCTGGCGGGGCGGGATGGCGAGATCATCCTCGCCCCATTGCTCCGCCTGCCACTCGGAATCGAGTTCGGCCGCAAGCCACACTGCCTCCGCTGCCGCGCCGCCATCTGCCAGCGCGAGCGCGGCGACCAGCGACCCGCTGATCGTGACAATCGGCGATAGCGCGGCAAGTTCAAACGGCGCGCGGCTGGCAATCGCCTCACCCAGCGCGGTCAGCGTGGCCGACGGTTGCGGGTGGTGGATAACCCCGGCGGTCACCACGAAATCCACCCCATAATAGCCGCGTGCCCAATCGAGCAGCGGATCCCAGGCGGCGGCTTGTCGCGCGACTAGTTCGGCGGGGCTGTCAGCCCGGTAGCAGAGCAGGTCGCTCTCGGCATAAGCGGCAAGTCCCGCGGCAAAGCGTGCGGGGTCGGGGGCGATCCGGTCGATCGCCGCATTGGCGAGCCCGGTCAGCGGCATGGCGCGCGGATCAATCTCGCCGTCGACCGCACGCCATTCGTCCGCCACTGCCTCGGCCAGCGCGGCGGTCGGCAGTGTCAGCGCCACTCGGCCCGGCGTGCGCACGGGCTTGCCGTCAAGCGCGATCCCGGCGTCGGGGGTGATGGCAACGCTGGCCCAGAATCGCTTCACGGCTCTTTGGAATCTTGGGCGGGCGGGCTTTTCCACCGGGCGGCCAGCGCGCGCGGCACCACCGCCATCTCGATCAGCGAGGCAAGCGTTAGCGCCCCGCCAATCGCCTGATCGCCCCACTGCGTCGCGCGCGCGAGAATGACGATCCCGAACACCGCGCCCGCCGCCCCCGAAATACGGGCGAGCGTCATGATGTAATAGCGCGTCTGCGCCAGGCGATCGGCGTCGGTCATAGCTGCTCCAACACAGCGCCCAGCGCGCTCGCATCATCGACAATATGGTGCGCCCCGGCGTCGCTCAACTCGGCGGCGGCGTGATAGCCCCAGCTGACGCCGATCGCGCGCACGCCGCCTGCGCGCGCCATTTCCATGTCAAAACTGGTGTCGCCGATCATCGCGGTGGCGCCCGGCGTCGCACCTGCGTCGCGCATGGCTGCTTCGATCATCGCGGGGTGCGGTTTGGAGGGGTGGCGGTCGGCGGTCTGGAGCGTGATGAAATGCCCCGCGATCGCGTGGTGCGACAGGATATGCGCCAGGCCCCGGTCCGATTTGCCGGTCGCGACCCCCAGCTTCCATCCCTCAGCGCTCAGCCGGGCGAGCAAATCGGCGATCCCGTCGTAAAGCGGCTCCTCCGCCATGGCGCCGGTTGAGCGCAAGCGGAAAAACGCATCCTTATAATCCTTGGCGATGCGTTCGTGCAGGGCGTCGTCGCTACCGGGCAACAACATCCGCATTGCCTCGACCAGGCTAAGGCCCACGATCCGGCGGATCATGCTGCGCGGCGGCGCGATCAGCGCGTTGGCGGCAAACGCCTCCTCCACTGCGGCACAGATATTATGCTGGCTGTCGACGAGGGTGCCGTCGCAGTCAAAAATGGCGAGTCGGGTCATGGGCGGGGTCGGGCGATGGGGCGGCGCGATTGCATGGCTTCCTGCGTTAGCGAAGCGGGCGCTCGCGCGAAAGGGCGTTGTCGCGTCGCTGGTCCGGGCGGCGGAACAAGCGAAAGGGCCGGAGGATTGCGCCCCCGGCCCGTTGCTGGTCGTTCGATCGGTTTGTGGCGGGCACAGTTCCGGCCAAGCCGGGCCTCGCCGGTCGGGGTCTCGCGACCCCGCCGTCTGTTCCGATTTTGTGTCCGGGCGAGCTTTCGCTCGCCCGGTCCAAAATCAGAAATCCATGCCGCCCATGCCGCCCATGC
>PNLG01000398.1 GCA_013822915.1 Sphingomonas sp.
ACGTGCGGCCAGAGCACCCGAACGGAGACGTCCGAACAGGTCCGCATCCCAGCTTGCGGTCACCGCCAGATCATAGTCGGTGGTCAGCACATTACCCGATGCGCTCGGCTGATTGGCGGGATTGTCGATACCGAGACTGCTCTCGATCGTGGTCTGAGGCAGCCGGGCGGCTTGCGCCTGACGCAGCGCCGCACGTGCGCCATCGAGATTGGCATAGGCCACCCTGAGATCGGCATTGGCCGCAAGGCTGGCTTCAACCAAGCGGTCAAGCACAGGATCATCGTAGAGCCGCCACCAATTGTCGGGCACCGGCTCGATCGAGGCAACTGGGAGGCTCGCGAACGGCCCGGCAGCGAGCGCGGGATCGACGTTGGTAGCCGCAGGTGGGGGCATGGTTGCACACGCGGTCACCATCAGCGCCGCGAGTGGGAGAAAGCGCTTCATGCCACCGCCTCCGCCAGCTCGGGCTCGGGCTCCGGGCGTTCCTTGCCGAAGCGGGCATAGAGCGCGGGCATCAGGAACAGGTTGAGCGCAGTCGACGAGATCAAGCCGCCGAGGATGACGATCGCCATGGGATGCTCGATCTCGTGGCCTGGCTTGTCACCCGCGATCACCAGCGGCACCAGCGCAAGCCCTGCGCACAGCGCGGTCATCAGGATCGGCACCAGACGCTCCTGTGCGCCGCGAAGGATCAGGGCCGGGCCGAACGCCTCGCCCTCGAACCGGCGCAGGTGGTCATAATGCGAGAGCAGCATGATCCCGTTGCGCGCCGAAATCCCGATCACGGTGACGAAGCCGACCAGCGATCCCAGCGACAGAACCCCGCCAGTGAGCGCGACCCCGATGACCCCGCCGACCAGCGCAAAGGGCAGGCTGAGGCCCACCAGCGCCGTGATCCGTGCGGAACGGAACTCCAGCCAGACGAGCAGCAGGATGCCAAGGAGGCAGGCAAGGCCCACCGTCCACAGCCGCGAACGCGATTCCTTGAGCGCGGCATACTCGCCGAGAATCTCGGGGTGGTAGCCGGTCGCAAAGGGCACCTCGCCCACCGCCGCCTCGACACCGCGCGCCACGGCACCGAGATCGGCATCGCTGGCGATGTTGAGCGTGACATCAAGACGGCGCTGGCCATCCTCGCGTTTGATCTCGTTGGGCGCGGGCACGATCACCACATCGGCGACGTCGCGCAGGCGGACGGGCGCGCCGACCGGGGTCTGGATCATCAGATCGGCAAGCGCGTGCTGATCACCGCGGATTTCAGGCTCGCCCCACAATGCGACATCGAAAGCCTTCTGGTCGCGGTAGATTTCGCCCAGCTTCTCGCCCGCCACGAGAGTCTGCGCCTGTCGCCGCACCTCGCCCGGTGTGAGGCCCAGCGTGACCAGATCAGCCGCACGCGGGCGGATCTGGATCTGCGGCACGAGCACCTGTTGTTCGACCTTGAGGTCGGTCACACCGGGGATGCGGGCGACCTTGCCGCGCACCCGCTCGGCTGCGGCGCGCAGCTCGTCCTGGTCGGGGCCGTAAATCCGCACCACCACGGTCGCGCCCGCGCCCGAGAGCACCTCCTTGATGCGTTCGCGCAGATAGGTGAGCACATCGCGGTAAAGGCCGGGATAGCCTTCGACCACTTCCTTGATGCGGGCGACGCTGGCGTCGTAGTCGGCCTCATCATCAAGGCTGATCCATAGCTCGGTGAAGTTCGGGCCGACCACTTCGTCGGCCGCCTCGGCACGCCCGATATGCGCACCAAAGTTGCGCACGCCGGGGATTGCGCGCAGTTCCTTCGAGGCGCGGATGGTGATGCGGTCCATCGCATCGATGCCCACACCCGGCTTCTCGACGAAATGCATTAGGAAGTCGGTCTCGCGGAAGTCGGGCAGGAACTGATCCTTGAATCCCAGATAGCCCACGCCGGAAAGCAGCAGGCCGCCCGCGACGATGCCCATGGCAAGCCGTGGCCGGTCGATCAGCCGGGGCAGGACGCCGAGATAGCGCTGCTTGAGCGAGGCGACAAAGCGCGTGTCGCGATGCTCCTTCATCGGCGCATTGGGGAGCAGCATCAGGCACATCGCAGGCGTCACCACCAGCGCGACCAGCAGCGAGGCGGCAATCGCCAGCACATAGGCGATGGCGAGGGGCCGGAAGAACGTCCCCGCCACCCCGCCAAGGAAGAAGATCGGCAGGAACACCAGCATGACGATCAGCGAGGCGAAGACCACAGCCGTGCGCACTTCGAGCGAGGCTGAGAGCACCACGGCAAAGGCCGAGCGCGGATTGCCCGCCTCACGGTTCAGGCGGAGACGGCGAGCGATGTTCTCGACATCGATGATCGCATCATCGACCACCTCGCCAAGCGCGATAACCAGACCGGCGATCACCATCGTGTTGATCGTCGCCCCGCTCCACAGCAGCACGAGGCCCGCCGCCAGCAGTGACAGCGGGATCGCGACAAGGCTGATCGTCGCCTGCCGCCAGTCGCGGGTAAAGGCGAACAGCACGAGCGCCACCAGCAGGCAGCCGATCATCAGCGCGCGGGTGAGGTTATCGATCGACTTCTCGATGAAGGTTGCCGGGCGGAAGATCGTGGTGTCGATCTTCACATCCTTGAGGCCGGGCCGCAGCTCTTCGACCGCCGCCTCGACGTCGTGAGTCAGCTGGAGCGTGTTGCCGGTGGGCTGCTTCTCGACGATCAGCATGATGCCCGGGCCGTCGTCGATGATCGCATTGCCGATGGGGGCTGCAAAGCCATCGGTCACCCGCGCGACATCCCCCACCCGCACCGGCGCATCGCCTGCGATCTTTATGACCGTGCGGGAAAGATCCTCGGCGGACTGGATCGCGCCCGCCTGCTGAACGGGTAGCCGCTGGTTGGGCGTATCGACAAAGCCGCCGCCGCCTACCAACACCGCATCCCCGGTAGCCGCGCGTAGTTCAGCCAGCGTTACGCCCGAGGCTTGCAGCCGGTCGGGATCGGCCAGCACCTGCAACTGCCGGTCACGGTAGCCCCAGACGGCGACATTCGCGACGCCCGGCACTGACATCAGCTTGGGCCGGATCGTCCAACGAACCAGCTCGGACAGCTGCATCTGGTCGAGCTTCTTGGACGAGATGCCGATCTTCATCGCCCGGCTCGTGGACGACAGCGGCGGCAGCATCACAGGCGGGCGGGCAGCGGCAGGCAGCCGCGCCTGCACT
>PNLG01000102.1 GCA_013822915.1 Sphingomonas sp.
GCTTGTGTTCATTTTCCTGTTTTTCGGGATCGCAAAGTTCGCGCAATATGAAGCGGAAGGGGTCGCGCAGATCGCGCGCAATTACCCGCTATTCGCCTGGATGTATCCGTTGTTCGGTGTGCGCGGGGCGAGCAATGTGATCGGCACGATCGAGCTCGCGACCGGGGCTGCGCTCGCAATTGGCGCGTTTTCGCCGCGGATCAGCCTGATCGGTGGAGTGATGGGGATGTGCACTTTCCTGATCACGCTTAGCTTCACGCTGGGCGTGACGCTGTGGGAAAAGGGTTATGGCTTTCCGTTCATGGGTTCGATCGCGCAATTCCTGTTCAAGGATGCCGGGCTCCTTGCCGGTTGCTATGCGATTGCAATTTTTTCGGCGCGCAAGGCAGGCTTCGCGCGCAGTTGATCCTCACGCATCAATCGCATCTTCTTCCACCCGCGCGGCATTTTCCTGGATGAAAGCAAAGCGGTGCGCGGGGTTAGTGCCCATTAGCCGGTCGACCAGATCCTTCACGCCTGCGCGCTCCTCATAATCCTGCGGCAGCGTCACGCGCAGCAGCGAGCGGGTTTTCGGGTCCATCGTCGTTTCGCGAAGCTGGCCGGGATTCATTTCGCCAAGCCCCTTGAACCGCGCGACATCGACGTTGCGCCCCTTGAACTCGGTCGCCTCGATGCGCGCGCGGTCGGCATCGTCCATCGCATAGACGCTCTTGGTGCCCGCTGTCAGCCGGTAGAGCGGCGGTTGCGCGAGATAGAGGTGCCCGCGCCGGACAATTTCGGGCATTTCCTGAAAAAAGAACGTCATCAGCAACGTCGCAATATGCGCGCCGTCAACATCGGCGTCGGTCATGATGACGATACGGTCATAGCGCAGATTGTCCGGCTGGCAGTCCTTGCGCGTGCCACAGCCCAGCGCCAGAATCAGGTCGGCGATTTCGGTGTTCGCGCCGATTTTGGCAGCGGTCGCCGACGCGACGTTCAATATCTTGCCGCGAATGGGCAGGATTGCCTGCGTCTTGCGGTCGCGCGCCTGCTTGGCGGAGCCGCCGGCCGAATCGCCCTCGACAATGAACAGCTCGGTCCCCTCCGGGCTGTCGGCGGCGCAATCGGTGAGCTTGCCCGGCAGCCGCAGCTTGCGTGCGGAGGTTGCGGTCTTGCGCTTGACCTCGCGCTCGGCCTTGCGCGCGAGGCGTTCGTCCATCCGTTCGAGCACATAGCCGAGCAACGCCTTGCCCCGGTCCATATTGTGGCCAAGGAAAATGTCGAAATGGTCGCGCACCGCGCGCTCGACCAATGTTGCGGCCTCGGGGCTGGTCAGCCGGTCCTTGGTCTGGCTTTGAAATTGCGGTTCGCGGACGAACACGCTCAGCATCAATTCGCTGCCGGTCATGATGTCGTCGGCGGTGATGTCCTTCGCCTTTTTCTGGCCGGTCAACTCGCCAAAGCCGCGAATCCCCTTCACGAGTGCGGCGCGCAGCCCCGCTTCGTGCGTGCCGCCATCGGGGGTCGGAATGGTGTTGCAATACCAGCTATAGCTGCCATCGCTCCACAATGGCCAACTCATCGCCCACTCGACGCGGCCCGATTGTTCGCCATTAGGGCCTGCGGCAAAATCCTGTGACCCGGCAAAGAAATCGCGCGTGGCGCATTCGCGCTCGCCAATCTGTTCGCGCAAATGATCGGCAAGGCCGCCGGGGAATTGGAATACGGCCTCTGCCGGCACATCGGTGTCGGCGATCAATTCGGGCGCGCACCGCCAGCGGATTTCGACGCCGGCGAACAGATAGGCCTTGGACCGGGCCAGCTTATACAGCCGCTGCGGCTTGAAATGCAGTTCAGGGCCGAAAATCTGGGCGTCGGGGGTGAAGGTAACGGCGGTGCCGCGCCGGTTCTGCACCGGCCCCAATTCCTCCAGCGGGCCAAGCGTTACCCCGCGCGCAAAACGCTGGCGGTAAAGTTGCTTATTGCGCGCGACTTCGACAATCGTGTCGGACGAAAGCGCATTGACCACGCTGACTCCGACGCCGTGGAGCCCGCCGCTCGTCGCATAGGCCTTGCCCTCAAACTTGCCGCCCGAATGCAGCGTCGAAAGGATCACCTCCAGCGCCGATTTGCCGGGAAATTTCGGATGCGGGTCCACCGGAATGCCGCGGCCATTATCGGTTATGGTCAGCCGGTTGCCCGGCTCCAGCGAGACTTCGATCCGGCTGGCGTGCCCGGCGACCGCTTCGTCCATTGCATTGTCGAGCACTTCGGCGGCGAGGTGGTGGAGCGCGCGCTCGTCGGTGCCGCCGACATACATGCCGGGGCGGCGGCGCACGGGCTCCAACCCTTCCAACACTTCGATCGAGGAGGCGTCATAGGCGCCGGGGACGGCATTGGGGGCGGCGAACAGATCATCGGACATGCCATGCGCTATACGGGGAGGCGAGTCGGCCGCGCAACCCGCCCGCGAGGCCCATGCGAACAACGCATGACAAGCAGCGGCAAAGGTTGCTATACAAAACTGGTTGGGTCGTAATTGAGAGGATGCGCAGATGGCCGTTATCGCCAAGGTTAATGGCAAGCCCGTTTCATTCACCGGCGAACCCGATACGCCGCTGCTCTGGGCGATCCGCGAAGAATTGGGGATGACCGGCACCAAATTCGGCTGTGGCATTGCCGCGTGCGGGGCGTGCAGCGTCCATGTCGACGGCGTCGTCACCCGATCGTGCAGCCTGCCGATCAGCGAAGTCGCGGGCAAATCCATCACCACGATCGAGGGGTTGTCGGACGCCGACGGCACGCTCCACGCGCTTCAGGCGGCCTGGATCGCGCATCAAGTGCCGCAATGCGGCTATTGCCAGTCGGGCCAGTTGATGGCGGCCGCTGCGCTGCTGGCCGCAACGCCCAAGCCGACCGACGCGCAGATTGACGAGGCAATGACCAATATCTGCCGCTGCGGCACCTATCCGCGCATCCGCGCCGCTATTCACACCGCCGCCGGCCAGGGTTGAGGAGCAGCACCATGGGCATGATTCGCAGAACTTTCCTGATCGGTGGCGCGGCTGTCGTGGGTGGCGGCATTTTCGCGATCAAATGGGCCGATGGCGCCGCACAAACCGACGCGGCGACGCTGACCGACGGGAAAGACGGGCATAATTTCGCCACCTGGCTGCGCATTGGCGAGGATGACCGGGTGACGCTCTATTCGCCGC
>PNLG01000253.1 GCA_013822915.1 Sphingomonas sp.
GGTGCGGCTGCGTCTTCATGTCGAAATCGCGGGTGATGTTGAACAACCCGTCGAGCATGTTGCCAACCGACATGTCCTTTACCGCCATGCCGCGCATCGGTTCGCCCACGGCGCGCAGGGCGGTCGCGAATTCGCCGACATTATGGTGCGGTGGCACATAGCCTGCCTCGAAATGGATTTCGGCGACGCGGCGGTAATTGCCGGTGATCAGGCCATAGAGGATCTCCGCCAGCCACACCCGCGCGCGCCGGTCAATCCGGCCCATAATGCCAAAATCAATCGCGGCGATCTTGCCACCCGGCAGCGCGAACAAATTGCCCTGATGCAGGTCGGCGTGGAAAAACCCCTCCGCAATCGCCTGCCGCAGGAACGCATGGACCAATATGTGCGCGAGCCGTGCCGGATCATGCCCGGCGGCCACCAGAGCGGCGCGATTCGACAGTTTGATGCCGTCCACCCATTCCAGCGTCATCACCCGACCGGTGGTGCGTTGCCAATCGATCTTGGGCACGATGAAATCAGGCTCCGCCGTCATCGCCTCTGCCAGTTCAGAGGCGGATGCCGCCTCGCGCCGCAGGTCAAGCTCGCGCGCGGTCCAGCGTTTGAAGGTTTCGATGACGAGCCGCGGCTGCAACCGCTTCAACTCGCCGCCCATCGCTTCCAGATGCGCCGCCGCCCATTCATAGGTATCAATCGCGCGGGCAAATTCTTCCTCGACGCCGGGGCGCAGCACCTTGACCGCAACCGTCATGCCATCGGTCGTGACGGCGCGGTGGACCTGCGCGATTGAGGCCGCGCCCACAGGCACCGGGTCGATCGAGGCGAACAGCGTGTCGAGCGGGCGGCCAAACGCCGCCACCATCGCCTTCTCGATGGTTGCAAAGGGGAGCGGGGGCACCGCGTCCTGCAAGCGGACCAGATCGGCGGCCGCCGCCTCGCCGATAATGTCGGGGCGTGTCGCCAGTGTCTGGCCAAATTTGATCGCGGGTGGGCCAATCGCCTGCAGCGCATCGGCATAAGCGGGGGTGTCGGGGGTGCGCGCGCCGAACCGCGCGATCCGGCAGAGGCGGCGCACCGCGGCGGGCGTCGCGGGGTCGCGCTCAATCCCGCGCAACGCGCCGTGGCGTGCGAGCGTGCGCCCCCATTTGAGCAGGCGCCAAAGATGCGTTGCGGATGCGGTCATCGGGCTGGGCGCGCTTAAATCTTCCAGCCGCTATGGATGGCGACAAGGCCGCCGAGCATCGGCTCCACTCGCGTGCTGACGAACCCGGCGTCGCGGATCATCCCTTCAAAGGACGGCATGTCAGGGAAGCGGCGGATCGATTCGATCAGATAGCGATAGCTCTCCTCATCGCGCGCGACGATCCGGCCGATCTGCGGGACGATGTGGTGCGAATAAGCATCGTAAGCTTGCGCAAAGCCCGGCCACAGCGTCGTTGAGAACTCGAGGCAGAAAAACCGCCCGCCGCGTCGCAACACTCGGTGCGCCTCCGCCAGGGCAGCCGGGATGTCGGTGACGTTGCGGATGCCGAACGCAATCGTATAGGCATCGAAAAACCGCGCCGGGAAGCTCAGCGCCTCGGCATTGGCCTCTGCCCAGACCAGCCCGTCAATGCCACGCTTTGCCGCACGCTCAATGCCGACATCGAGCATCGCCGGGTTGATATCGGCAACCGTCACGCTCGCGCCCGATGCGGCTAGGCGGAATGCAATGTCGCCCGTGCCACCCGCCATGTCGAGCACCGCCTCCCCGGCGCGCGGCTTGACCCGGCGGACGAAGCGATCCTTCCAGATGCGGTGCATGCCCGCCGACATTGCGTCGTTCATGACGTCGTAGGACGACGCGACGCTGGTGAAGACCGCGCCGACGCGGGCGGTTTTTTCGGTCGAAGGAATTGTTTGATAGCCGAAGGATGCGGTGTCGTTCATTCCCCCGCTGTAGCTTGCGCCGGGGGCTGGGGCAAACCCCATCGCGTGAACGGGTCGAGCGGCCTGGACGGGATTCCCTGATAATCCATAGCGTTGTTTGCGGCGACTTTGGCCGACATTAGGGTGACTTCATGGCTGAATTGGCCGTCTAGCAATTTGTTCAATGTGGTGCGCGTGTTTTTGCAGCGCTGGGAGCTCGGCAAATTCGGGTTGTTGTTCCCCACATTGCGGTTCCGTTCGGGTTGTTCGGGCGCGTTGTAATGGCGATTCGGTCGCGGCAAGGCCAGTTTCCGCGACTCGCGACGCGGGACAAATTGCGGGAACGTTTGCGCCGTTGATTCACTTGTTGCTCGCTTGCGACGCTCCTAGTGATTGAGGGTGATGCCTGAGCTTCCCGAAGTCGAAACCACGGTGAATGGGCTGCGCGCCGTGCTGGCGGGGGAGCGACTGGCTGCGGTGTCGCCGCGCCGCGCCGATCTGCGGCGGCCATTTCCAATTGATTTGGTGCAGCGGTTAACCGGGGCGCGGGTGACAGCGCTTGGCCGACGCGCGAAATATGGGCTGATCGATACTGATCGCGGCGACACGCTGGTGTTTCACCTCGGCATGTCGGGGCGTTGGCGCGTCGATCCGGCCCAAGATTTGCCGCACGACCATCTGGTGATCGAAACCGACGGCGGGCGCCGCCTCGCACTTAACGACCCGCGCCGATTCGGGTCGGTTGATCTGGTGGAAACAGCGAAATTGGCGGCGTTCCTGCCCTTTGCCGCGTTGGGACCAGAGCCGCTCGGCAGCGATTTCGACGCGGCCTATCTCGCTGCGGCGCTGGCGGGACGACAGGCGCCGATCAAAGCGTTGTTGCTCGATCAGCGAATCGTGGCGGGGCTTGGCAATATCTATGTGTGCGAAGCGTTGCATCTGGCAGGGATTGCGCCGGGGCAGAGCGCGGGCGGGATTGCGGTGGCACGGTTGGGACCGCTGGTCACCGCGATTCGCGACACGCTGTCCGCCGCGATTGCGGCGGGCGGGTCGAGCTTGCGCGACTATGCGCGGCCCGATGGCGAATTGGGCTATTTTTCGAAACAATGGCGGGTTTATGGTCGGGCTGGGACGCCGTGCGATACGTGCGGCGCACCGGTGCAGCGCCGGGCAGAGGGCGGGCGATCGACCTTTTGGTGCGCTAAGTGTCAGCCATCGGCGTGAGGGACTACGCGCGGCGTTGACGCGGGGCGCTTCGTTCGTTAAGAGCGCCGCCTTCCGG
>PNLG01000340.1 GCA_013822915.1 Sphingomonas sp.
CCCGGCATTCTGGCGAAATGGCAGGAATCGGGGCTTTATGACCGGCTGCGCGCCGCGCGGCGGGGGCGGGAAAAGTTCATCCTCCATGACGGCCCGCCCTATGCGAACGGCGACATGCATATCGGCCATGCGCTGAATCACATCCTCAAGGACATGGTCTGCCGCACCCGCAATCTGATGGGATATGACGCGCCTTACGTGCCGGGCTGGGATTGCCATGGTCTTCCCATCGAGTGGAAGGTCGAGGAGGAATATCGCAAGAAAAAGCGCAACAAGGACGATGTCGATCCGGTCGAATTCCGCGCCGAATGCCGGGCCTATGCGCAGAAATGGGTCGATACCCAGCGCGAGCAGCTCAAGCGGCTGGGCATCATGGCCGATTGGGACCACCCCTATCTGACGATGGATTTCGAGGCGGAGGCGACGATCGTTGCCGAGCTGATGAAGTTTGCGGCGAGCGATCAGCTTTATCGCGGTGCCAAGCCGGTGATGTGGAGCCCGGTGGAAAAGACCGCGCTGGCGGAGGCCGAGGTTGAGTATGAGGATATCACCTCGACCCAGATCGACGTGGCGTTCGAAATTGTCGAGGCGCCGAACGGTGATTTAGAGGGCGCCCACGCGGTCATCTGGACCACGACGCCGTGGACGATCCCGGTGAACCAGGCGATCGCCTACGGCCCCGATATCGATTATGTGCTGTTACACCTCAACAACGTCCACTCGACGGATGGGGGACGCTGGGGTTTGCAGTCGCACATCCTTGTAGCCGAAGCCCTGATCGATCAGGTTTGCTGGCGCTGCGGAGTGAATAACTATGTGATCGCATGGCGGGGTAAAGGCTCTGACCTAGCTGGAGCCACTGCCCGCCACCCAATGCACCATTTCGGCGGGTTCTTCGCCAAGCCCCGCCCCTTCCTCCCCGGCGATTTCGTCACCACCGATGCGGGCACCGGGCTTGTTCATATGTCGCCCGACCATGGCGAGGACGATTTTGCGCTGTGCAAGGCGCATGGCATCGAGCCCGTCTTCGCGGTCGATAGGGCGGGCATGTATCGTGAGGACTGGGCGTGGCTCGGTGGACAGGGTTCGGTCATCAACAAGAAGTTTGTCAGCGCCGACGGGCCCATCTGCGCCGATCTCCGCGCGGCGGGCGCGCTGCTCGCCGCGTCGGATGATTTTCAGCACAGCTACCCGCATTCGTGGCGGTCAAAGGCCAAGGTCATTTATCGCTGCACCCCGCAGTGGTTCGTGCCGATGGACAAGCCGCTCGCCGATCCCGATGCCCCGACCCCGGTGATCGAGCAGGCGCCCGGCACCGACACCGTCGGTCACGCGGCGGGCATCCCCTCAACCCTGCGCGAGCGCGCGCTCGCCGCCATCGCCGACACCCCCTTTTACCCCGCAAAGGGGCGCAACCGCATCGGATCGATGGTGGAGGGGCGGCCCGATTGGGTGCTCTCGCGCCAGCGCGCCTGGGGCGTGCCGATCACGTTGTTCGTCGATCGCAAAAGCGGCCAATATCTGCGCGACCCCGCCGTCAACGCGCGGATCATCGCGGCGGTGCGCGAAAGCGGCGTCGATGCGTGGAGCGACGCGCGCGCGCAGGAATATCTCGGCGATGGCTATCGCGCAGAGGATTTTGAGCGCGTCACCGACATTCTTGACGTGTGGTTCGACAGCGGCTGCACGCACGCGTTTGTGCTCGAATCGGGGCGCTGGCCCGATCTGCAATGGCCCGCGGACCTGTATCTCGAAGGGTCGGACCAGCATCGCGGCTGGTTCCAGTCGTCGCTGCTGGAGGCGTGCGGGACGCGCGGGCGCGCGCCCTATAACGCCGTGCTCACCCACGGCTTTACGATGGACCAAAAGGGCATGAAAATGTCCAAGTCGCTGGGCAACACCGTCAACCCGCTCGACCTGATGCGCGATTATGGTGCCGATATTTTGCGGATGTGGGCGCTGTCGGTTGATTTTACCGAGGATCACCGCATCGGGGACGAAATCCTGAAAGGGGTGGCGGACCAATATCGCAAGCTGCGCAACAGTTTCCGCTATCTGCTCGGCGCGCTTGACGGGTTTGACGAGAGCGAGCGGGTGGCAGTGGCCGATATGCCCGAGCTGGAGCGTTACATGCTCCACTTGCTCGCAAAGCTCGATGCGGAATTGCGCGCGGCGGCGCAAGGATATGAGTTCAACCGCTATGTGCGGCTGCTGACCGATTTCGCGAATGAGGATTTGAGCGCGTTTTACTTCGATATCCGCAAGGATTCGCTTTATTGCGACGCGCCCGACAGCGTGAAGCGGCGCGCGTGCCGCACGGTGTTCGACACGCTTTTCAACGCGCTGGTCCGCTATGCCGCCCCGGTGATTGTGTTTACCGCCGAGGAAGTGTGGGCGACGCGCTATCCGGCGGCGGACAGTGTGCATTTGCAGGAATGGCCGACGGTTGATGCGAGGTGGATCACCTCCGGCCTGGAGGACCTTGGCAGCAAATGGGAGCGAATGCGCAGCTATCGGCGTGATGTCTCAGTAGCTATCGAACCCTATCGTCGTGACAAGGTGATTGGATCGAGCCTGGAGGCGAACGTCCATTTCACTTTCCATGCTTGCCATGACATTGAAGCGGCGACGCCTGCCGACCTCGCGGAATTGTTTATTTCGTCCAGTGTTACGTTTGCACGGGGCGAACCTACATCCGGCGACTCAACGATTCCGGCACTTCAGATTGGCATCGACATCACTCGCACTCTCCACCATAAATGCGGTCGCTGCTGGCGCCACCTCCCCGAAGTCACCGCGGATGGCGCGCTGTGTGGCCGCTGTGCGCAGGTGGTGGCGTGAGGCCGCCGGTCGCGGGGCTCGCCGTCGCGGCGGGGGCGTTCGCGCTCGATCAGTTAGTGAAATGGTTCGTCACCGGGCCGATGGCGCTCAATTCGCTTGCTGACCCCGCGGTTGACCTGTTGCCGATTTTCCGGATGCGCTTCGTCGCCAATGACGGGGTGTCGCTCGGGCTGCTCCGCGCCGGGAGTGATGAGGCGCGCTGGGCGCTGGTCGCGATGACCGCGGCGATTGCGGCGGGGGTGCTGGCGTGGCTGTGGCGTGAACCGCGCCGCTGGGATCAGGCAGCGCTTGGCCTTGTGCTGGGCGGGGCGCTTGGCAATATCGTCGACCGGGCGCGGCTG
>PNLG01000030.1 GCA_013822915.1 Sphingomonas sp.
TTCCTCAAAGCCGAGCAAGCCCAGGCTTTCGCGAAAATGCGGCGGCAGGTCGGCTGCGACGTCAATCTGCCCGCCATCGGGATGATCGATCCGCAACCGCCGCGCGTGCAAGTGCATCTTGCGGCTGATGCCCCCGGTCAGGAACGCCGCTTGCCCGCCATATTTGCCGTCGCCGACAATCGGATGGCCGATCGCCGCCATATGCACGCGCAATTGGTGCGTGCGGCCGGTAAAGGGTTGCAGTTCGACCCAGGCGGCGCGATTGCCCGCGCGTTCGATCACGCGGTAACGGGTGCGCGCGGCAGCGCCTTCCACCTCATCGACATGCATTTTTTCACCGCCAGTGCCGGGTTGCTTGGCGATCGGCAATTCGATCATCCCGTCCGAAATCGACGGCACGCCAACGACGAGCGCCCAGTAAACCTTGCGCGCGGTCCGGCTGGAAAAGCTCTTGGCAAAGGCGCCCGCCGCCCGCGCATTCCGCGCGATCAGCAACGCGCCCGAAGTATCCTTGTCGAGCCGGTGGACGAGCTTTGGCCGCCCCTCGCTCTCAAATTGCACACCGTCCAGCAGCGCGTCGATATGCTCGGCGGTCTTGGTTCCCCCCTGCGTCGCGAGGCCCGGCGGCTTGTTGAGCACAATCGCCTGCGCATCCTTGTGGATCACCATTTCCTGGATGAACGCGGCCTGATCCTCGGTCAGCGGCGGGCGCTCGCGCTTCACGGGCGCGTCGCTGCGCGGCGGTTCGGCGGGCGGAAAGCGCAAGACCTGCCCCGCGCTCAGCCGGTCACCCGGCGTCGCGCGCGCGCCATCGACGCGAAGCTGGCCCGTGCGCGCCCATTTGGCAACGGTGGTGAAGCTGGTCGCCTCCATATGCCGCTTGCACCAACGGTCCAGCCGGATGCCGTCGTCATCCGCCGTGACGGTGAACTGGCGCACATCGGTCATGCCAGCGCCCTGACGGCGGCGAGCGCGGCGAACAGCGCCAACACTGACCCGATCACCGACGCCAGTGCATAGCCCAGCGCCACCCCCCAATTGCCGCGTTCAAGCATCACCACCAGCTCCAGCGAAAAGGCGGAAAAAGTCGTGAACCCGCCAAGCACGCCAACCCCGAGCATCAGCCGCAGCGGATCGCCAACGACACAGCGCGCGAGCACGCCCGCAAGCATGCCCATCAACACCGCGCCGAACAAATTGACCACTAATGTGCCCCACGGAAACGACATGCCAGCAAACAACAGCCCGACGAGGTAACGCGCCCCCGCGCCCAGCGCGCCGCCCGCCATCACAAGGAAAAGATTGACCATGGCCGCGCCTAGCGCGAACTGCGCGCTTTGGGAACTGGTGCCGCTTTGCGATGGGCGCACGCAGCGGGACGGCGGGGAGTTTATGCGCGCAGAGGCGCCGAGAACGCAGAGGTCTTCAGTCCGGGCTGATCCCTTTCGGCGCAGCCGAACCCATATCGCTCGCCGCTGCACCAGCCAAAGGTCTCGCTGACGCAAGACATTGCCTCGGGCCTCTGCGCTCTCTGCGCCTCTGCGCGCGAAAAAAGCTCTCGCTGCCGAGGCTCCGTCTATCGCCCGTTATTGGCCACCAGATCAACCTGCGTCCCGCCCGCGACCCGACGCACGAACACGGCGTAAGCATCATTGCCGCGCGTCCCCGCCAGCACATGCCCCTCGCCATCGGCCTGATGATCGGCGGAATAACCGGCATTGGTCGCGCGCGTAAAATACCAGTCGATCATCGACTGCACCGGCGCGCGGCTGGTAAAGCTGACAATGCGGGTGGCGCAGCCGTTTTGGGCATTGCCTGCCGCCTCCACCACGTGCGCATCAGGATAAAGCGGCAAGTCGGCGGGCAGGCGCAGGGCCCAGCCGGTCGAGTAACTGACGTTCGCGGCACAAGCGGCGGTGCGGCGGTCGCGTTGGCGCGCGGCCAGCCCGCCCAGCGTCATCGCCTCGCGCTGCGCCCGGCAATCGGGGCAATCCGCGCGCGGCGCGGGGGCGGACTTGGTCGCTTCGCTCACACGCACATCGCTTGCAACCGGCGCGCCTTTGGCTGTGGGCACCGGCGCGGCATAGGGCTGGCTCGGCGGGCGGATTGCGTCGCGGTTGGATTGGCTGGCCAGATTGGGGTCAACCATGATCTGATCGCGCAACGCGCTGGTCAGCGCCGGATCGCGCTGCGCGGCCTGCGCATTGCCGTCGTTCAACTCGGCGTCGAGCGCGTCGACGCTGTTGTCGACGTCGGCACCGCCGCACGCGACGACCAGCAAAGCAGCCGCAAGCGGTAACAGCGCTGTCAGTCTGGACAAATGAACCTTTTTCATTGTCCCGGTTGATGCCGGAAAAGGGTTAAGATCGCGTGGTGCGCAAGTGCATTACACTTGCAATACAGTGAGCGTCCCGCTATCCGTGCGACGTGCTCAATATCCTTTCCATCCTGATCGGGCTTCTCGCCTTGCCGATTGCGCTGGTCGGGTTTGTCCCGCTCTTCGGCGCGCTCAACTGGCTGGCGATTCCCATCGCGATTGTGGGGGCCGCTATCGGTTTTCTGTCGCGCCAGCGCTCGGGGCGCAATTTCAATATCTTTGTGATTATTGTCGGCTGCGTCCGGCTCTGGCTCGGCTTTGGTATCCTGTGATGCGCACGCGGCGGGGGATCGCGCCCCCGCCGACCCGACCTAGCGGCAGCGCTTGTCAGCTGTAAGCGTGCGATCGACCGCGCGCCCGGCAAGCGCACCGCCCGCCGCGCCCAAGGCTGTCCCCAACAACCCGCCATTGTCGATCGACCGGCCAACCAGCGCCCCGCCGACTCCGCCGACGATCAACCCGGTCGTCCCGTCCGAATGGCGGCAATAGGTACGGCCATTGCGGGTATAGGTATAGGCGCGCTGCTTTTTCTCCTTCGCTTCGGCCTGGCCCGGCACGCCGAGCGCAATGGGCGGGGTCGCCAGCGCGATCAGGGCCAGGCTCATCATAACGTTGCGCATATTCAAACTCCTTGGTGCTGTGGGTGAGGTTGTTTGCGACCCCGTTCCTTTGCGCGCGGCTTCATGAACCTGACACAACATACCGGCATAGCGCGCCGAGTAGCGGCGAAAGCACGACGACTCGATCGCACTTGTCCCCGATATCCCCATTATCCACAGCCACTGCACGCGCGATTCGGCTTG
>PNLG01000290.1 GCA_013822915.1 Sphingomonas sp.
CGCCAGAATAGCAGCCCGGTCGCGGCAAACAGGCCAAGCCGCACATCGGGTAGCCAGTGATGTGCGAAGAAATTCACATAAATCGCGACTGCCAGCGCATAGCTTGTCCAGAGCGGCGGATAGCGCGTGTAGCTGAACCGGAAAATGCGCCAGACCCGCGCGATGTAACTGCCGACAGCGGCATACATGAAGCCGGAGAATAGCGGCACCGCACCGATCTTGAGCACAGCTGCTTCAGGATAGGTCCATGACCCGGCGCGCGTCTTGAACAGCTCCATCGCCGTGCCGATGAGGTGGAAGGCCAGGATGACCTTTGCCTCGCCGATCGACTCGAGTCGGAAGGCAAGCATTGCGAGCTGGATCGCGCACGCAGCAAGCGTCAGAAAATCATAGCGCGCCAGCGGCGCATCGAGGGGGTAGAACAGGTGCGTCCCGAGCAGCAGGGCGAGCATCAGGCCGCCAAACAGGCACGCCCAGCCTTGTTTGAAGCCGAACAGGCAAAATTCATAAAGCCACCCCTGCCAACCGTCGGTCGGCTGGGCCGCTTCCAGCCGGGCACGAACGCGGGCGAACCGCGTCGCACCGCGCGACGGTTCGCTCACCCCTTATTCTGCTGCCGCTTGGCCATGAAGGCGAGTCGTTCGAACAGCATCACATCCTGCTCATTCTTCAGCAGCGCGCCGTGGAGTGGCGGAATCGCCTTGGTCGGGTCACGGTTCTGAAGCACTTCCAGCGGCATGTCCTCGTGCAGCAGCAGTTTCAGCCAGTCGAGCAATTCGCTGGTGCTCGGCTTTTTCTTTAGGCCCGGCACGTCGCGCACGTCGTAAAAAATATCCATCGCGCGGTTGACGAGGATCTTCTGGATGCCGGGGAAATGAACATCAATGATCGCCTGCATCGTGTCGCGATCGGGGAATTTGATATAGTGAAAGAAACAGCGGCGCAGGAAAGCGTCCGGCAATTCCTTTTCGTTGTTCGACGTGATGACGACGATCGGCCGTTCGATCGCGCGCACCGTTTCCTTGGTTTCGTAAACGTGGAATTCCATCCGATCGAGTTCTTGCAGCAAGTCGTTTGGAAACTCGATATCGGCTTTGTCGATTTCATCGATCAGCAGCACCGGCGGCTTGTCGCGGGTAAAGGCCTCCCACAATTTGCCGCGGCGGATGTAATTGGCGATGTCGTGCACGCGGGCGTCACCAAGCTGGCCATCGCGCAGGCGGGCAACCGCGTCATATTCATACAAGCCTTGCTGCGCCTTCGTGGTCGATTTGATATTCCATTCGATCAGTTCGGCACCGACTGCCTTGGCGATTTCATGCGCGAGCACCGTTTTGCCGGTGCCGGGTTCGCCCTTGACCAGCAACGGGCGGCGCAGCGTGACGGCGGCATTGACGGCCACTTTCAGATCATCGGTCGCGACATAATTTGCGGTTCCGTCAAAACGCTGCATGGTTATCCCCGTTTTCGAACATCGGGTTTGGCATAGAGTGTTTGGCAGGCGCAGCGCAAGTCGCGCCGAACGGTTGGGACCATCCGCGAAGGTCAGGCGCCAGGGTCAGGCGCAAGAGTCAGGCGCCGGGATCAGCCGTTATTCCGGGCTAGCGCGCGCGCCTCTAACAGGTTCCACAACCCGTGATGCTGGGCCAGCACTTGTTGCGCGCCAAACATCATCGCGCGTTCCGGGCCGGGTTGCGCCGCGATGGTGGCAACAACCGTGGCAGTTTCGCTGGTATCGGGAAGCTGCATCGCTGCGGAGGCGATCCCCAGTCGTTCAGCGGCCCGGTCGAGCACCGTGCGGACCGCGCTCCAATCGAGAATAAGGGCGATCGCCGCCCCGATCGCGCACCCATTGCGGTCTGACTGGGCGAGGGTGGCAAGCGCATGGCGCTGCGCGAGAATGGTGGCTTCAGAATCAGTCTGGCCGGGGGTTGAGGGCGTTGGGCCGACGGCTGCGGCAAGCTTTGCCAGCACCGCGCGCTCAAGCGCGAAGCCCGCTACCGCCTCCTCTAACCATCCCACACAGCCCGGCATCGCATTGCGCGCCAGTGCATGATCCACCAGCCCCGGAAGGCGGCCGTGCAAGAGGCACAACGCATGGATGGCATCGGCGACGTCGCGCATGAGCACGGTCGGATGCATCAATCGTGCGCACATTGGATGCGCGGCGCTGCCTTCGCTTGCCGCGAGCGTAGCAATCGTTTCCCAGCCGCCACCGATCGGAGATGAAAGCGCCGGACCCGTTCGCATGTCGATTATCTCATCCCTTTGACGAAGTGAGCACTGCCCCTTCGCGAAACCTAATGCCGCAACGCCTATACTGAATGGCGTAAAGACGAGGTGTATGCGGCGTTAAGTGTTGATATCCCTCCACCACTGCCTCACTTCCCGTCGGACGTCGGCCACGTACCGGTTTTATGATCCGTTCGGGTGTGGTTCAGGAAGCGGGGGTAACCACTGCTCGGTATCGCTCTCGAACCAGGAAGGTCTTGATGAAACAGAATTTTGCTGCCGCTCACCCATCCTGTTGGGCCGTGAGGGCGTTGGGCTGGATCGCCATGGTCATCGCGTCCGCGACCGCCGCGGCGGCGTTTGCGCAGTCGGTCGACGAATTCATGGTCATCCCCGGTCGCGATGTGCCCGCGACGATCGAGGGCCAGCCCGTCGCGCTCAGGGTGGTGTCGGGTGGGCCGGACCGGCTTGTCCTGAATGCTCAGGCCGCCGATCGGCTGGGGTTGAAGCCTGCGCTGTTCGTCGGGCGCGCCAATCTCAACGTGGCCGGGCGACGCGAGTTTGAGGGACGGAACCGGCCGGCTGATTTCGTGATCGGCGGCATAAAACACAATGAGCGCGTCCTGTGGTTTCCCGCTGCGCCTGCGCAGCCAGCCGATGGCACGATCGGGCCATGGGCCTTGCGCCATAACCGTGTCACATTTGAGTTTGGCACGCCGGACCCGGCGGCGGTGCGCCATGATTTTCCGATGTTCGGCGGCGTTGATAGCAGCAGCATCGCCGGGTACCGTGAGCCGACGTTCGGCATGGGCGTCGCGTTTGATCTGGACGACCCATCGTCCTATCCGCACGCATCCGCCGCAGCAGGGGCCGCCATTGCCCGCGCCTATGGCGGGTCGCTCAGCGGTCCCACCTGGGACGTTGAAATCCTGTTCGGGATCATGCGGC
>PNLG01000149.1 GCA_013822915.1 Sphingomonas sp.
GTCACCCAATCGGCATCGGCGATCCGCACCGGTTTGGCGGCGATGTGCGCGGCGGAGGGCACCAGCGCGCGCACCGCCTTTACCGCAGCGGCACTCGGCTTGCCCTCGAAATACGCATCGAGCCGCCAGCGCTCGGCGTCGTCCTCGACCTCTTCGGTGGTCATCAGGACAGGGGGCGGATCAAGCCCCAGATCGTCGATCGCCCCCAGCGCCTCGGCCTCGGCGCGGGTGCAGGGCAAAGTGAGTTTCCAGCTATCGGACATAACTGGCGCCATTCACATCGAGCACCGCGCCGGTCATCGAGGGTGGAGCCTCTAGCGCGCAGAAGCGGGCAGCGGCGGCGACTTCGGCAGGCTCGGCGACGCGGCCGAGCGGAATGTCGGCGAGCAATTTGTCGCCGCCCCGGCTCGCCAGATAGTCGTCGGCCATCCCGGTCATGGTAAAGCCGGGGCAAATCGCAAACGCCAATATCCCGTCACGGGCATAGCCGCGCGCGATCGTCTTGGTCATCGCGACCATCCCGGCCTTTGACGCGGCATAATGCCAGTGATCGGGCGAATCGCCACGGTGGGCGGCGCGGCTGGCGATGTTGATGATGCGGCCACCGCGCGCCGCGCTGCGCCAGTGCCGCACGGCAAGGCGGCACAGCGCGGCGGCAGCGGTCAGATTGATCTGCATCGTGCGCGCCCAGCCATCCGCCCAATCGCTATCGTCGCGATCAATTGGATTCGCGTCGAAAACGCCCGCATTGTTGATCAGGACGTCGATCCGCCCGCCGCTCTGCGCAAAGGCGGCGTCCCATAGTCGCGCCGGGGCGGCTGGATCGGCGAAATCGGCCGCGATGCCGCTGGCGGTGCCATGGCGGATCACGGTGACGTCGGGGGCGGTGAGCGCGTCGGCAATCGCTGCGCCAATGCCGCGGCTGCTCCCGGTGACAAGAATATGGGTCATGCGATCGCCATAGCCCGCGGCGCGGTGAGATGGCAATTTCGGCGGTGTGCGGTGTTTACTCCGCCACCTTCGCAATGAAATCGCCGGCGCGGCTGCTCAGCGCGTTCAGTTCGATGTGGAGCGTCGCAAAACCCGCGCCGACGCGGTCGATGTCGCTGGCCACACCCTCGGTGCCGCAGCGAATCGTGTCGATTGTACGGGACATGGTGTCTGCCGCGAGCGCGGTCTGGTCGACGGCGGCGGTGATCGACATCACGGTGCGCGCTTGTTCGGCAAACACTTGTTGGACGCGCTCGGCGCTTTCGCGCACGGCGGCGACCGATTTGAAGATTGCGGCGTTGGTTTCAACCGTCGACCGGCCCGCAGCCTGAATGACCGCAATCTTGGCGGCAATGTCATCGGTCGCGCGCGCGGTTTGGTTTGACAGGCTTTTGACTTCCTGCGCGACAACGGCAAAGCCGCGTCCCGCGTCGCCCGCGCGTGCCGCCTCGATGGTAGCATTAAGCGCGAGCAAATTGGTTTGCCCGGCAATGTCGCGAATCAAGCCCAGAATCGATTCGATCGACTGCGCATGATCGCTGAACGCTGCCGATGCCTCCATCGCCGCGCGCGCCTGATCGGCGGCCTGAGTTGCGATGGCGCCGGTTGCCCCCACTTCGCCCGCTGCAGTCTCGATGGCATGCATGAGCCCGCCCGCCGTCTCTGCCGCTTGCCGCATTGCCTCTGCCGATTGTTCAGCCGCAATCGCGACTTCGCTCGTCTTGTCGAGCATCCCGCGCGCCGAGGCGGAGGCTGCCTGTGCTTCATCCTTGAGCTGGCGACCGAGCGTCGCGCTGTTGGCGACGGTTTCCGCGATCACGTTTTTGAACAGGCTCGATTCCTGCTGGCGCTGCTCGCGTGCCGCGCGACTTTCAAGATTGCCGAGCCACGACAGCATCGCCTCGGTTTCGATACAGGCAATGCGTTGCGCCACATCGACCAGACGTGAATATCGTTCCAGATCGTTATCGACATAATTGATCAATAGCTTCATGCCGTGGCTATAGGCGCCGTTGTAGCTTGAAATTAATGCCGACACAGGGGTGCCAGCATGATAAGCTTCAGTTACTTGACGAGCAGCAATCTGATACCATTCATCATCAAATGGACTGCCAAATTTTTTTATTGTAAAATATGTTGTTCGTTTTATTCTTTTTTCTATTACATCTTCCGTAAATGATGCCCGGTGTTTATCCATGTGCGGAAGTTTGAGGAACCGGTTCCAAAAATCCTTTGAGATCTCCCCTGCAATCCGATCCATAAATGACCGAAGATCGCGATAATTGGTGCTTATCGCGCCATCGAGATCATAGGGCGCAATCCGCTCGCGTGCCGAGCGATTGTCTTCACCCCATAAAATCTCAGCTCGTGAGGGATCAAAGGTTTGTGTCATGCTGCGACCTTTGAAATAAAGTCCCCCGCCGTTACCTTAAGCGATCCCAGCTTTGCCTCGAACGCGTCGAAACCTTGACCAACCTGGTCGATGTCGGTGGCGACGCTTTCGGTATCCTCGCGAATAGTGGCGATGGTGTTGGACATCGAGTCGGCGGCCAGCGCGGTTTCATCGACCGAGGCGGTAATGGCGGTCACTGTCTGCGCCTGCATTTCCATCGCTGCACGGATTTTCTCGGCCGACAATTGCACCTCGGCAACCGTGGCGCGGATGGAGGCGTTGGTATCCACGGTTGAGCGCGTTGCCGACTGGATGGCGGCAATCTTGGCCGCGATGTCATCGGTCGCGCGCGCGGTCTGATTGGCGAGGCTTTTGACCTCCTGCGCGACGACGGCAAAGCCGCGCCCGGCGTCGCCCGCGCGGGCCGCCTCGATCGTCGCATTCAGTGCAAGCAAATTGGTTTGCCCGGCAATGTCGCGGATGAGGCCCAGGATCGATTCGATCGACTTGGCATGTTCCGACAGTGTTTCCGACATGCCGACGGCAACGCCCGCCTGGCTGGCGGCGCGGGTGGCGATGTCGGCGGCGGCCTCCACTTCGGAGCGCGCATCCTCGATTGCGCGGATCAAGCCGGCGGCCGTCTGCGCGGCTTCGCGCATGGCAACGGCGGATTGTTCAGCGGCGGCGGCGACTTCGCTCGTCTTGCCCAACATCCCGCGGGTCGATGTCGAGGTGCGCCCGGCCTGGCTGCGCAGCGCCGCCCCTTCGAGCGAGACGCCCTCAA
>PNLG01000300.1 GCA_013822915.1 Sphingomonas sp.
CCGGCGCCGCGCGACCGCCAATCCGCGCGCGCCATTCCAGCGACAGCCGCACCTGCTGCTTCGCCACCGGCACGCTGAACGCGAGCACCGGCCCCGCGTCCAGCCGCTCGGCCCCTGGTTGGGCCGCGCCCCATAAAGCGCCCCCCGCCGACAGTGTTGCGCCGTGATGACGCGCAATGACGCGATCGACGCGGACCGACCCATCCGCATAGCCAATCGCGCCACGCCGCGCGATCACGCCAACCTGACCATAGGCTTCGAGCCGGAAATCGCCGATCGCGCCTGGCCCCACACCGGCGATCGCGCCCAACGCAGGACCGCCCGTGCCGGGGTCGATGCCGACCCGCTGTTCGGCGATGATCCGCACGGGCACGCGTCCGGGTTGCCACTCCACACCGACGGCGGCCTCACGGCCCGGGCCTGAAAGCGGGGTTGCAGCGCGCCCGACCACGCGCACGCTCCGCCCCGGATCAAGCGCATAGGCGAGGCGCAACCCGGCCTGCGATCCGCCCAACTGCCCGGCAAACGGGCTGTCGCTTAGGCCCAATCCGCCACGCGCCACCAGCCAGCCGCTGCCCGACCAGCGCGAGGCGCCCCGCGTCTCGGCGGGCACGCCCAGCAATGCGGGTGCTGCGGCCACTTCGCGCGGACTGGCCGCCGCCACATGCTGCACCGGGCCAACGCGCACCAACGCCAATATGGCGAGCGCCAGCCGTTCGGGGTCGGCGCCCGCCCGCTCGCGCCGCTGCGGCACCGCCACCACGCGGCGCGGCGGCTCGCCGCGCGGTTTCGCCCAGCGGGTGAGGGGCTGGCCCAATATCACCGGACGCAGCCTGCTACGGGGGCTGGTAAGCAGCAGTTCCTCTGCCATCGGTGTCCAGCGCGGCACTAAGGCTGATGTGGTGATCGCGCGCGCCCCGTCGCCCGCCAGCGGCACGACCGGCCACAGCGCCACGATGCGCAGCGCCGCCCAGCCGCCCAGCACCACCCCCAAAAAGCGCAGCGGCCGCCCCTTCATGATGCGGACGGCTGCGCCAGATCGGGAAAGGCGTGCGCGGTCTTGTCCCAAACCGGGGTGCCGCCATACAGCATCGCGAGATAGCGCGTGATCGCCCGCCGCGCCGCCAGGATCGCAATAAGGTTACCCACAAACGCGCGCGGCATCGCCCATATCGCCTCGCGCCAGCCATAACCCGCACCGGTAAAGGTCGCGCGCACCGCCAGCCGCCACCCGAGCAATACGGCATTGGTCGTCAGCAGCCAGCCGGGCACGGGAAGCGACACCGCCGGTGCGCCCATCATCCACCGCACCCCAGCCAGCGCCGCCCAGGCAACCAGCGCGATATAGGCCGCCCCCAGCACGAGCACCGCCAGCAACGCGCGCCGGTCGCGCATCCGCATCCAGTGATCGCCAAGGTCAAACGGTCGCCCCCAGCCGACCCGATCCCACCCGGCCAGCGCAATGCCAGTCATCCAGCGCGCCTTTTGCTTTACGGCGGCATCCAGCGTGGCCGGGAAATAGGCTTCGACCGCGACCGGTTCGCCCGTGGCATCCAGCACCCGCGCCAGCACCCCGCGCCCGCCCATCGCCGCCACCGCCAGCCCCAGCTCATAATCCTCGGTCAAGCTGCCCGCGTCGAACGGATCGCCGCCACGCGCCGTCGCAATCGCCTCCAGCGTGGATCGCGCAATCGCACACCCCACGCCCGCCAGCGGCATCGCCGCGCCCACGGCTTCGCGCACCACAAGCTGCTTGGCGTGCGCCTCGGCAAATTCATCGGCATAATGGCCAGAGACGAGCCGCGCGCAGCGGTCAATCAACGGCCGCACCGGCAATTGCACCGCTGCATAGCGCCCGATCAGCCGCGCGAACACGCGCAGTTCATCGCGGTGGACCACATCTTCGGCATCGTGAAGCACAATCGCCTGTGCCCGCGCGCCGCCTGCTTCATCACGGGAAAGCGCGTGCCATAGTGCGTTGAGGTTGTCGGCCTTCGTCGTCGGGCCGGGGCGGTCATTCACCACCAACCGCACCCGTGCATCCCGCGCCGCGATGGTGGCCACCACATCAATGGTCGCGCGATCATTGGGGTAGGTGCCAACATAAATCCGGAAATCCGGATAATCGAACCGGGCAAGCGCTGTGGACAGCATCGGGCCGATGACCGCAGCTTCATCCCAGGCGGGGACGAATATCGCCAGTCTTGGGGTGGGGTGTCCGCGCAAATCACCACCACGCGCGACGAGCTTGGGCGATCGCCGCCACCCGCGCCGCAACAGGTAAATGAAATCGACCGCCAGATCGTCGATCCCGCCGATCAGAAAGCCAATTGCTGCGAACAGCATCGCTTCACGCGCAACGCTTTCCAGCACAATGACCAGCCCGGTTAGCATCGTTTCGTGAATCCCTTTTGTAGCGTCCCTGCGCTTTGCGCTTGATGCCGACCCGAACCGGCCTTGTCGCACAGCACCCGGCGAAATCAAGCACCCGCGCCCGCACCTGTGCGCCCTGGCGCAATCACCGCTGGACTTGGCAAGGCAGCAGCCATAGCCTTTGGCGAACGGCTGGGGAGCAGGAACGATGAAGCTTGCGGTTCGACTCGCGGGGTTGTTGCTTGCACTCATGCCTCTGGCGGCTTCAGCGGATAACAGTCCGCAGGTCACGCTCGCGACGCCGGGCATCGGCAATGGCGCGATCGAACGCTTCACGCTGCGTTTCAACCAGCCGATCGTGGCGCTCGGCGATCCGCGTGCCGCAGCGCCTGTCACCGTCGACTGCCCCGTTGCCGGGCAGGGCCGCTGGATCGACCAGCAAAGCTATGTGCATGAATTCGCGCAACCCCTGCCCGGTGGCACCGCCTGCACTTTTGAGCTGGTGGACGGGTTGCGGAGCGCCGCGGGCTTTGCCGTCGGCGGCCAGCGCCAGTTTCGGGTCGATGCAGGCGGGCCGGTCGCGCGCGCGGTCCTGCCCAGCCGCTATGGCAGCGAGGTTGAGGAAGATCAGGTGTTTCTGATCGCCGCCAACATGCCCGCAACCCGCGCATCGGTCGCCGCCAATGCCTATTGCGCGGTCGACGGCATTGGCGAAAAAATCCCGGTCGATGTGCTGGCGG
Source organism: Sphingomonas sp. (assembly GCA_013822915.1). Lineage (GTDB taxonomy): Bacteria > Pseudomonadota > Alphaproteobacteria > Sphingomonadales > Sphingomonadaceae > Sphingomonas. The sequence continues at coordinate 3,114 of PNLG01000300.1, forward strand.
ATGATCTGCCGGCGCAATTGCTGGGCGAGCTTGGCAAC
>PNLG01000121.1 GCA_013822915.1 Sphingomonas sp.
CGGTCCGAGGTAAAGGCGATCCGCTTGCCATCGGGGGAAAAGCGCGGTTGATGCTCAAACGCCAGGCCATCGGCGATGCGTGTCGGCGTGCCGCCCGCAATCGGCATGGTGTAGATGTCGCCGAGCAGGTCAAAGGCGATTGTCTTACCATCGGGGGCGACGTCGATGTTCATCCAGCTACCCTCGGTGACGTCAATCGGCACCTGGCGCGTAACCATGCCGGGCGGGGCGTTGACGTCCCATTTCGGCGGCTTGGGCTTGGCGGCTGCGGCATCCGCGGGGGGGGACGCCGTCTGTGCGAACGAAGAAGTTGAGCCAAGCAAAGCCACGCTCATCGCAATCAGCCGAAATCTCATACACCACCCCTGAAATTTGTTATTGCGCTAAGGTCTAGCGGCAAATTCGCGCGCGCCAAGGGGGCGGGTGAATTGGCAACGGGGATGGACAGGTCCGGTGCGCCCCGATAACCCTGAACGCTTGTTTTAATATGACGGAGAATGCGTGTGACGTCGCTTTTGGTGCGGGGCGGGGGCGCGTTGAACGGCCATATTCGCCCATCGGCAAACAAGAATGCCGTGTTGCCGATACTGTGCGCGACCTTGTTGACCGAAGCGCCGATCACGCTGCGCAATGTCCCCGACATCACCGATGTCCGCCGCCTGGTCGAAATTTTCCGCGAGCTGGGGTCAACCGTCGACTGGGACACCGAACATAAGGTGATGCGGCTCGAACATCGCAACCTTGGCGCAGGCGTCACGGCGCGCTCGCCAGAGGCCATGCGCGCGGCGGTGCTGTTGGTGCCCGGGTTCCTCTACCGGCTGGGCACGGCGGCGCTGCAAGGCGCGACCAAGGGCTGCACGCTCGGCGCGCGCGAACTCGACCCCCATATCGAAGTGTTCCGCGCGTTCGGAACGCTGGTTGACGATCACGATCCTTCGGTCATCGCGCTCGCCGCGCCAAAACGCTTTCCGGCGGCCGATATGTGGCTCGAATATGCGTCGGTCACGACCAGCGAGAATTTCATTCTTTGCGCGGTTGTCGCCAAGGGCACCTCGCACATCACCAACGCGGCTTGCGAGCCGCATGTGCAGGAACTTTGCGTTTTCCTGGGCGAAATGGGCGCGAAGATCACCGGCGCTGGCACGTCGAGTCTGACGATCGAGGGCGTTCATGAACTGAGCGGCATTGACTACACCTTCTGGGAGGATTTCCACGAAATCGCGACCTTCCTGGCGCTCGGCGCGGTGTCGGGCGGGGCGATTGCGGTGCGCAACCAGCACCCGGAGTTTTTCCCGCTGATCGACCGCACCTTCGCCAAATTCGGGGTGGAGATAGAGCATAAGAACGGCCTGTCGAGCATCGCAGGCGGCCAGACGCTCAAAGTGCGCAAACCCTTTACCGACACGCTGATCATGAAGGTGGAGGCTGCGCCCTGGCCCTATGTTCCCGCCGATTTGCTGCCGATCTTCATCGCCCTTGGCGTGCGGGCAGAGGGGCAGACGATGTTCTGGAACAAAGTCTATGAGGGCGCGCTTGGCTGGCACACCGAATTGGCGCTGTTCGGGGCGCACACGCTGATGTGCGATCCGCACCGGCTCATCACCTTTGGCGGCAAGGAATTGCGGCCGGGTACCGTGACGTCGCCCTATATCATTCGCGTCGCGATTGCGCTGCTTATGATCGCGACCAGCATTGAAGGCGAGTCGATGATTTTGGATGCCGACCCGATCCGCCGTGCGCACCCCGATTTCGTCGGCAACCTCGTCAGCCTGGGCGCGAACGTGCAGTGGGAGGCTTAGTGCGCGTTTAGGGGCGGGGCAGTGCGAAGGCCAAGGCCGATCACCGCACCCAGCGTCAGCGCGACCCCGCCTGCAATCACCGCAGCGGACCAGCCCAATTGATCGAATAGCTGCCCGACGACCACCGCGCCGACCAGCCCGCCAGCGTAATAGAAGAACAGGTAAAGCCCGCTGGCCGCCGCCTTTTCGGTCATCGCCACACGCCCGACAAAGCCCGTCGCAATCGCTTGCGCGAAAAACGTGCCGAGCGCGACCAGCACCATCCCACAGAACACCGCCGCGACATCAGGCAGCAACATCAGGCCCAGTCCGCCAATCGCGAGCACCAGCGACAGTGGCAGCACGCGCGCGGCGCCATATCGGCTCGCGACTTGCCCGGCGAACGGCGTGGTCAGCATCGACGGCGCAAAGCACAGGAATATCACCCCGATCGACCGCATCGACACCGACAGTGGCGGCTTGGCGAGCACAAAGCCGACATAAGTGAACACGCCAATGAACGCGAACAGGATCAGGAATCCGATCGCATAGCAGCGCCGCAACCGCGCATCGGCGAGATGGGTCGCCCACGCGCTCCAGAAATGGCCCGGCGCGTGCATCCGCATCATCGGCGCGCTGCTGCTCAGGCTTGCCCGGACCAGCAAGGCGCCGGCGAGGTTAAGGCCGGCAAAAATGTAAAAACTCGTGGCAACACCCGCCAGGCTGACCGCCGTTGAGGCTATCAGCCGTCCGACGAGGTTGCTTGCCACTACACCCGTCACATAGGCAGCGAGCGAGGTTGCCGCGTCATCCGGGCTGCACTGTTCGGCGAGATAGGTGATGGTCAGCGTAAACGCCGTTGCCATGCACAACCCTTGCGCGATCCGCAGCAGCGCGAACACGACCGGGTTGGGCGCAAAAGCGAGCAGCGTCGTCGGCACCGCAAGCAGCGCGAGGCTCATCCAGATGCCGCGGCGGCGGTCAATATCGCCCGCCAGCACTCCGGCGAGCAGACCGGCAATCGCCATGCCGATTGTGCCAGCGTTCGCCGCTACGCCGATGGCGCCCGGGCTCACGCCGAACCGAGTCGCGAGAACCGGCAGGATTGCCTGGGTCGCAAACAAGTCAGCCAGCGTCAGAAACCCGATCACCCCGATGATCAGGACGCGCAATGCGGGCTGGGCGGCCATTTGCGGGCGCGTGGTGCTGGCCATCAAGGTTACCCCAATTGTCGGTCATCGGCATTGGCGGTGCGAGCCCATCCCCCACCGCCAACCCCGTTGATCAGCGCGGCTTTACGTCCGACGAATAAAGGATCGCGGGCACTTTGCCGTTGTTCTTCCACCAGTGCGAAATGCCATCGGCTTCGCGC
>PNLG01000138.1 GCA_013822915.1 Sphingomonas sp.
TTGCGCCAGCTCCACAGCGAAAGTCCGGCCTGGCTGCAGGCGCTGATGCAGGCGTGGGCCGATGGGCTGAATTACTATCTCCACACCCACCCCGATGTGCGCCCGCGCGTGATCCGCCATTTCGAACCTTGGATGGCGCTCGCTTTTTCTGAAGGGTCGATCGGCGGCGATTTTGAGCGGGTGAGCCTGTCGCCGCTCGCGCAATTTTATGGGCAGGTCCAAATCGCCGCCCGCGAACCCGGCCCGCATGACTATCGTGAGCCGCAGGGGTCAAACGGCATCGCGATTGCGCCCGCGCGCACCCGCGACGGCCATGCAATGCTGCTCATCAACCCGCACACCAGTTTCTTCTTCCGCGCCGAACAGCAAGTGACGAGCGAGGCCGGGCTGAACGCTTACGGCGCCGCCACCTGGGGCCAGTTTTTCATCTATCAAGGATTTAACGAGCACGCCGGATGGATGCACACCTCCAGCGGCGTCGATTCGGTCGACGAATTTGCCGAAACCATCGTCGAGCAGGGCGGCAAGCGCTTTTACCGCTATGGCAAGGAACTGCGCCCGGTGCGGGAGCAGGTCGTTACGCTGGCTTATCGCCAGCCCGATGGCAGCATGGCGACGCGCCGCTTTACGACCTTTGCGACGCACCACGGGCCGATCACGCGGGCGGACAAGGGCAAATGGATCGCCTTTGCCGCGATGAACACGCCGATTGCCGCGCTCGAACAGAGTTTCCTGCGGACCAAGGCCACGCATCTGGCAGCCTTCATGAAAGTGGCGGAGCGGCGCGCGAACAGTTCAAACAACACGCTGTTTGCTGACTCAGGCGGCGCGATTGCCTATCTCCATCCGCAATTCGTGCCCCGGCGCGACGACCGCTTTGACTATCGCCTGCCCGTTGATGGCAGCGACCCCGCGACCGATTGGCAGGGGCTGCACGCGCTTGCCGACCTGCCGCAAGCAATTGCCCCGGCAAGCGGTTGGGCGATGAACACCAACAACGCGCCCTGGACAGCGGCGGGGATGGACAGCCCGACGCAATCGGCCTTCCCCCGCTATATCGACAGCGCGGGCGAAAATCCGCGCGGGTTGCACGCCGCAGCATTGCTGACCCCGGCCAAGGCGCTGACGCTGGAGGGGTTGCAGGCGCTCGCCTATGACCCGCATCTCAATGCGTTTGACCCGCTGATCCCCGAACTGGTCGCGGCGTGGGAAGCGATGCCCGACGGCGGCGAACGCGCGCGTCTCGCGCAGCCGATGGCACTGCTCAAAGGGTGGGACCGGCGCTGGGCTGTTGATTCAGTGCCGACCTCGCTTGCGATTTTCTGGGGTGAGGCGCTGTGGACGGCGACGATTGCCGATCTTGCGCCCGGCGCAACCGGCATGGCTCATTATGATGCCATGAGGGCAGCGGCGCCCGGGGTAAAGCTCGCCGCGCTCACCCGCGCGGTCGACCGGCTGACCGCCGATTTCGGGCGCTGGCAAGTGCCATGGGGCGAGATTAACCGGTTCCAGCGCAACGACGCCGCGATTGTCCAGAAATTCGACGACGCCCGCGCCAGCATCGCTGTGCCCTTTGCCTCGGCACAATGGGGCTCGCTTGCCTCGTTCGGCGCACGTGCGTGGCCCGGCACCAAGCGCTATTACGGCACAAGCGGGAACAGCTTTGTCGCGGTCGTCGAATTTGGCCCCAGGGTGCGCGCATTCGCGGTAAGCGCGGGCGGCCAGAGCGGCAATCCCGCCTCCCCCCATTTCAACGATCAGGCCGCGCGATACGCAAGCGGGGCTTTGCGCCCGGTTTATTTCTATCCGGCCGCAATGCCCGGCCATATCGACCGCCAATATCACCCCGGCCAGCATCACAGCCCCGCCGCCGCCCCACCCCGCTAGCGCGTCCGGACAACTGGCGCGGGCGCGCAAAGCGCTTTATGAGCGCGGTGATGCCCGATCCTGCTCCGCACCGCTTTTATTCGATCCACGCGCAGGAAATGGTGCGCGTGGCCGCCACCACGCCGCGCGCGACGGTGGGTGACCCCGCCGCCAATGCCGAGGCCGCGATCGCGCTGGTGCAAAAGGCGGCGGCGAACCATGTTGACCTGATCGTTTTTCCCGAACTCAACCTGTCATCCTATGCGATCGACGATTTGCATATGCAGGCCGCGCAGCATCAGGCGACAGAGGCCGCAATCGCCCGGCTGGCGGGGGCAACCGCATCGCTTGCGACTGTCATGCTGGTGGGGGCGGCCATCCCGCGCAACGGTCGGCTGTATAATTGCGCGATTGCGATTGCGCGCGGGCGAATTTTGGGGGTGGTGCCCAAAACCTTCCTCCCCAATTACCGCGAATTTTACGAAAAGCGCTGGTTTGCGAGCGGCGCGGGTATCACCGGGCTGGAGATTGATCTGGCGGGGCAGCGCGTGCCCTTTGGCACCGACCTGATCTTTGCGGCTGCCGACCTGCCGCATTTCGTGTTTCATGCCGAGATTTGCGAGGATTTCTGGTCCCCCACGCCGCCCTCGACGCACGGCGCGCTGGCGGGCGCCTATATCTGCTGCAACCTGTCCGCCTCCCCGATTTTGATCGGCAAGGCGCGCGACCGGGCCATGCTGGCGTCGGCGCAGTCCTCGCGCGCGATCTGCGCCTATGTCTTCTCCGCCTCCGGCCCTGGCGAGAGCACCACCGATCTCGCGTGGGACGGGCAGAGCCTGATTCATGAAAATGGCGACCTGCTGAAGGAGTCGCAGCGTTTTCGGTGCGAGGCGGACACGATCATCGCCGATATCGACGTGGCCCGCTTGCGGATTGAGCGGATGCGCAACGGCACATTCAACGATGCCGCGCGGCTGGCGGGTGACCCGGAATATGATTTTCGCCGCATCGCGTTCGATCACCTGCCCGATTTTGCCGATGCCGGCCTGATGCGTGAATTGCGCCGCTTTCCGTTCGTGCCCAACACGCCCGAGCGGCTCGACGCCGATTGTTATGAAGCATTCAACATTCAGGTTGAGGGCCTGATGAAGCGGCTGGAGGCTTCGCGCGCCGAACGGCTGGTCATCGGCGTTTCGGGCGGGCTCGATTCAACCCACGCGCTGATTGTCGCAGTGAAGGCGGTTGATCGGATGAAAAT
>PNLG01000386.1 GCA_013822915.1 Sphingomonas sp.
TTTGCCTTTGAGGGCAATCGCCGCGCCAAGAGTGCTGAGGCCGGCATCGAAGAACTTCAGAAATATGTCGATACGCTGATCGTCATTCCGAACCAGAACCTGTTCCTGATTGCCAATGCCAACACGACCTTCAAGGAAGCGTTCGAGATGGCCGATGAGGTGCTGCAGCAGGGGGTTCGCGGGATCACTGACCTGATGGTGATGCCCGGCCTTATCAATCTCGACTTTGCCGATGTGCGCTCCGTCATGCAGGAAATGGGCAAGGCCATGATGGGCACGGGCGAGGCCGAGGGCGACGACCGCGCAATCGTGGCCGCGCAAAAGGCGATCAACAACCCGTTGCTCGACGGTGTCAGCATGCAGGGGGCAAAGGGCGTCATCATCTCGATTACGGGTGGTGAGGATATGCGCTTGCTCGAAGTGGATGAGGCGGCGAACCACATCCGCGAACTGGTCGATACCGATGCCAATATCATTTGGGGATCGGCGTTTAACACAGCGCTTGATGGCAAGATTCGCGTGTCGGTCGTCGCCACCGGGATTGAGGCAGATGCCCCCGTCATGGCCGTGCCCGAGGCGCCGCGCAGCTTCAGCTTTTCAACCCCGCGCCCGATCGCCGAGCCGGTAGCCGCCGAACTGGTCGCGCCGGTCAGCGATGCTGTGGCCGAAGCGCCTGTCGCCCCCGTTGACGCATCACCTCAGGACGATGTTGACGGCGATGAACTGGTTCTGGGCAGCGATGACGTTGTGCCGATGACGGCGCCGGTCAATCCCGCTGTGTCGTTCGTCGATGATGCGATTGCTCCTGAACCGGTTCCCGAACCGTCGGTCCGGCGGCGCTGGCTGGCGGCGGGCGGCGGTAGCGACGCCGCAGTTGAGCCCGGCGTCGATCCGATGCCAAAGGCCAAGAGCGGCGGCACCTTGTTCGAGCGGATGTCGAATGTGACGCGCGGGCCGCAGCGCGACGATGATAATGACGACCGCGATCCGCCGGACATTCCGCGCTTCCTCAATCGGCAGAATAACCAGTAAGCATTTTGCCGCCGATCTGGCTTTCGTCATTGCCCTGGGGCATTGCAAGGCAGGTTTGAGGCGCGGTTGGCAACGGGTTGGTCATGGCTATCCATATTCTTGCCCTGTTGTCGTTGGTCGCTGCGCCATCTTCGCAAGCGATCGCGCAGTCGGGCGGTGAGAATGGCGCAGAGGTGGTCGCCCCCCCCGCGCCACTTGCCGATGCGCTCGCCAACGAAATGCGCGTGCTCGCCGCCAATCCCAACGACCTGGGGGCGTTGCTGAACGCAGGCGAATTGGCGGTCAAGCTGGGCGACCCGGCAGCGGCAGCCGGATTTTTCGGTCGTGCGGAGAAAATTGATCCGCGCAGTGGCCGTCAGCGCGCGGGTGTTGCATCGGTGCTGTTGTTGCTGGAGCGTCCGGGCGAAGCACTGCGCCGTTATGGCGAAGCCGAAGCCTATGGCTATGATCCGATCCATTATGCTGCGGATCGGGGGCAGGCATTTGATCTGGTCGGTGACGGTGCGCGTGCCCAGCGCGATTACCGGCTCGCGCTGACCCGGGGCGGGGATGATGCCGAAGTGCGGCGGCGCTACGCGCTATCCCTTGCGAATTCGGGTGATCGCGACGGTGCGTTGGCGCAGATTGCCCCATTGTTGCAGCAGAGCGACCGGGCGGCATGGCGGGTGCGGGCGTTTGTGCTGGCGATCACTGGCGATATTGGCGGCGCGCAGGACATTGCGACAAAAATGCTGCCCAATGGCATGGCGGCCGATCTATTGCCCTTTTTTAGGCGCTTGGCGCAGTTGAGCCCGGTTGACCGCGCCTGGGCGGTGCATTTCGGGCAATTGATGCCGACGCCGGAGCGGCTGGCGGATGCGCGACTTGCGCCGTCGCTACCGCCGCTTCCGGTCGAGCCGCGCCAGCCGCCGCCGGTGCAGCTTGCCGCTGCGCCGCCGGTTGCAAAGCCTGTGGCGCGCGGGCGCCCGGCCCGGCGCGAGCGTGCAGCACCGCCGGTTGAAGTTGCAGCGGTTAAGCCTGCGGCAAAGCCCGTTGCAGCGCCGCCGCTGGTGGTGTCGCCGCCGGTTGCGCCTGTCCCTGTCCCTGTCCCTGTTGCCACGCCAGCCAAGCCGGAACCGGTGCCAGTTGCGCCAGCGGTTGCACCTCCGACGGAGCCAAAACCCGAACCGATGCCGGTTGCGCCAACGGCTGCGCCTTTGGCCCCTCCAGTCACGCCAACATCCGCATCCGGCGTCGCGAAGGCGGATACAGCCGCCGCCGCCGCTGCTGCCCCCGTAACCACTCCCATAGCCGCCCCGGCGATCGCCCCCGTCGCGCCGCCGCCGCAAACCTCGCCCGCCGCGCCGCCCGTCGAGCAGGAGTCGGTCGCAGCAACGACCCCTGTTCCACCGCCGGGCAGCAATACCGAGTCCGCGCGGGTGGCGGGCCGGGAAAGCGCCATCCTCGCGCGGATCATTGCTGGCATTGGGGTGCCCGCCGCCGAGCTCGGGGTGGTGCCGCCGGTGTCGCGCGCAACGCCAACGCCGCCGCCGGTCGAAGTAAGGCCTGCCGTCGATCCGGAGCCACCCACGCCTGCGGCAAAGCCCGCCACTGGCGGGGAGACGACCAAGCGCGACGCGTTTCCCGACCCGAGGGCGGACGCCAAGCGCAAGGCCGAGGAAGCCAAAAAGGCAGAGGCCAGGCGCAAGGCCGAGGCCGAGAAGGCCGAGGCGAAACGCAAGGCAGAGGCAGAAGCGGCTGAGGCGCGCAAGCTGGCTGCCCTCGCCAAGGCGTCACCATCGCGCATCTGGGTGCAAGTGGCGGGCGGCGCGAGCGAGGGCGATCTGGCGCGGGCATGGGCGGCGGTGCGCGCCAAGGCACCGGCGGCCTTGCGCGGGCAACAGGGTTGGACGACGCCGCTGCGGTTTACCAACCGGGTGCTGGCCGGGCCGTTCAAATCGGCTGCGGAGGCGCAAAAACTGGTCAATGATCTGACCAAGGCGGGGGTGAGCAGTTTTGTGTTCACCAGTGCGGCGGGACAAAAGGTCGACCGGCTGGGCGGCCAATGATCGCGCGCTGGGCGACGCGT
>PNLG01000275.1 GCA_013822915.1 Sphingomonas sp.
GGCATCGGCGTTGAGCCGAGTCGCAAAGCCATTGCGGCGATATTGTCCGCCGACCGCAAACGACAATTCACCGCCCGGCAGCCGGAGGCCGGTCTGGCCGCTCAGCACCAGGTCAGCGACAAACAATTGCGTGAAGGTGTCGCTGCGCGTCGTGCGGAAGAAGTTATCGATCGTCGCCAGATCGTTGATAAGCCCAGCACCGGGCGTGAGGTTAAATCCGGCGGGGGCGCGGGTGCCCGCAAAGTTGGCGTTGACCTGACCCGTCACCGGATTGCCCGCAATGCCGGTTGAGAACGGGTTGAAGAAGGTGCAACCTGCCGTCCCCGCAATCGCCGCAATCTGGGTCGCAGACAGCCCGGCGCGCGATTGTGGCGTTGCAAATCCACAATTCGGGCCGCCAAAGCCGGCCAATGCGTTTTGGAGCAAATCGCCGAAAGTATCCGTCCCCTCAATCCCGCGGACATATTCCGAGAAGGTTAGGCCCCCGTCGAGCGTTAGCGATGGCGCGATCCGCCACTCCAGACCCGCTGTAAACCGGATGCTCTCCGACTGACGCTGGCTAAACGCCGAACCACGCGGGTTGCTGGGGCTGAAGAACAAGGGATTGCCCCCCAGCAGGAAGGGGCGGAACAGGACCGGAAAGGCCAGTGCCGGTGCCTGCGGAACGCCGCCCGCCGTCAAACAACCTGACTGCGCGCCGAACAACGCGCAATAATCGCGCAACGCCGGTGCATAGGTTGGCACCTGGAACAAACCACCGCCGCCGCTCGCTGCATTCGCCGATGGCGGCAAGGTCGGCAGATAGCTCGGCGAGGTTGTGATCCGCGTCGACGATGATCCGTAGAGCGCGCTCGCGTTAAACGTCAGTGTGTCGGCAATCTCGATCTTCGTCTCGACATAGGCCTGATAGCGGTCCTCCGGCTCGACCAGATTGTCGAACTGACCAAAGTTGGTGAAGCAGCGATCCGTGGTCGATCCCGGCAAACTGCGGAACCCGCCCAGCGCGGTGCAGCCCAGGTCGGTCGTGAAAGCAACGCCGCCGACGGTTGCGTTAAAGTCAAAGTTGCCGGGGCTGCCGCCGCCCGAATAGCCGCCCTGCGGATTGTTGGGAAAGGGCTGAACGGTGAAGGCGCGCGCCGTGGTGGCGAGTGCCGAGCGATGCTGATAGCCGAACGACGCGAAAAACTGAAACCCGTTCTTGCGGTGGCCAAAGCTTACCGCGCCGGTGTAATCGCCCGACGAGCCATTGATGTAGCGGTAATCGCCCGATGCCTGGAACCCGCGCTGCTCGGACCGGGTGATGAAGTTCACCACGCCCGCGACCGCATCCGACCCGTAAGTAGCAGCCGCGCCATCCTTCAGAATTTCGATGCGGCCAATCGCGCTTTGCGGGATCAGGTTGATGTCAACCACGGGAATGCCGGTACCCGCCTGCACCACGCGCTTGCCGTTGAGCAGCACCAAAGTCCGCTGCGGCCCAAGCCCGCGCAAATTGACCGAGGCAACGCCTTCCGACCCTTGCGAGCGCGAGTCAAACTGGTTGGCATCGCCGAGCACGCCGTTAGATGTCGGCAGGTTTTTGAGCAAATCGAGCCCGGTGGGCGACCCCTGCCGTGCCAGCTCATCCGAACCAATCACATCAACTGGCAAGGCGGCATCTTCGGGCGTGCCGCGGATCAGCGATCCGGTCACGACAACTTCGGGAACGATGCTTTCATCCTCCGAACCCCGCGCGGGTGCCGGGGCCTCTTGCGCAGCGACGGGCGCTGCCATGCCAATTGCCAACACCGGTGCGGCGCAGGCCGCCAGAAGCTTCATCTTCAGCATCGCTCTCTCCCAAACTGGCCGGAACTTTTTCCTAATTCCATACCCAAGTCTCGAATAGACATGGGACGACCGGTGGCGTCAAGCGAAACTGTCGTAGCGGAACGCTCTCTTTTTTTGCCCTGTTGCGCAAAAGTCATAGTGCGCTGGCGCGTGGCTCGCGCCAAGCTCGATCTTCTAAATCAACGCCGCGGTGCAGCGGCGAGGCTCAAACTGCCCTGATCCAGCAGCGCCCCGCCGATTTGCGTCAATAACCGTTCAACCGAGCAAAGCGTTCGCGGTGATACGACGCATGACCCCACATCGCCTCTAACACGGCCGCGCGCTTCAGATAAAAGCCTGCGTCATATTCATCGGTCATGCCGATACCGCCATGAAGCTGCACCATTTCCCGGCTGATCAACCGCGACGTTTCACCCGCGACCGCCTTGGCCAGGCTAACCGCCTGATCGACGTCGGACCGGCCGCTGTCAATCGCTTCCAGCGCCCCTTCAACCACCGAGCGCATCAACTCCAGCTCGGTAAACATCTTGGCCATACGGTGCTGAAGCGCTTGGAAAGTCGACAAAACCTGGCCAAATTGCACGCGGGTTTTCAGGTAGTCGTTCGTCGTCTCAAACGCCTGCACCGCCAGCCCGAGCATTTCGGCGCAGGTCGCCGCTGTCGCGCGATCGACAATCGCCTGCGTTGCCACGCCCAGCTTGGTCGCGGGTGCGCCCGCAAAGCTGATCTCGGCATGGCTGCGCGCGTCCGCCATTTTGCGGGTCGAGCGCGTGACACCGCCCGCCGACGCATCGACCAGATACAGGCCGTCGCTGGCGGAGACGACGAACAGCGCGGCGCTGTCGCCCTCTGCGACGAACGCTTTCGTCCCGGTCAGCTTGCCGTCGGTGACGGTGGTGGCGCAGGTCATTGGGTCATGCACCGGCCCCTCGTCAATCGCGAGCGCAGCAACCACCGCGCCGCTCGCGATTTGCGGCAACCACTTGGCCTTGTCGTCCGCCGAGCCACCCATCACGATCGCGCTCGCCGCCGCCGATGTCGCGGCAAGCGGTGACGCGGCAAGGTTACGGCCGAGCTGTTCGAGCACAAGGCCCAGCGACAGATAGCCAAAGGCGGTGCCGCCAAATTCTTCGGGAATAACGATCCCGGCCAGCCCCATCTCCGCCATCGTCGCCCATGCCTTGGGGTCATAGCCTTCCACCGGGGCGGCATTGCGCATCTGGCGAAAGGCGGTGACAGGTGATTCATTGTCCGCCCATTCGCGCACCAT
>PNLG01000175.1 GCA_013822915.1 Sphingomonas sp.
AAAATTGGCGCGGATGATGAAACGCCCGTCGCCGGGGCGCAAAATCATCACTTGCGCGCCGTAACTGTTGCGCTGCTGGCGCTGGTGGCGTTCCTTCAGCTCGGCAATCGCCAGATCGCCCAGAAACCGGTCGTTACGGCCCAATTGCGCGAGCAGCGGGCCAAGGCTCGCCAGGCCATCCTCATCGCGCACATCGATAGTGCTGGCGGCGAGCGTGTCGATCGCCTCGTCGAGCGTAATGGCGGGCGCATCGCCCGGATCGATCAGACGGGGCATAGCATTTGCGCAGCGACTAGCGGCATCATCCGCCCGGCGGCGGCGCGCACTTCGCTATTGGGGTCGTCGAGCATCGCGTGCAGCCGCGGCAGAGCGTCTGCCGCATTGAGTGCAAGCCATTCGCGCATGACTGCCCAGCGCACAAACGGTGCGGGGTCATGGCTGGCGCGCGCGAACGCGTCGGCGGCGTCGGTGCGGCCCGCCTCGCGCAGATAGGCGGCCAGCATTTGCGTGCGTGAAGCGGCATCGTCGAGTGCTGCCACCCGGACTAGCCGCCCGTCGTCGAGCGCATATTCGCGCATCAACGTCGCACTGTCGGCGCGGATATTTGCGGTGAGCGTGACGACATCGGCCTGCGCCCCCTCGATCAACTGGCCGTGCGTGCGCCCATCGACGCGGCGCACCAGCCCATCGCTCAGTCGGACGGCACCTACGGGCTGTGCGGGCGAAGCGGTGGCAGCGGAAAAATCCGCATGCTCGCGGCCGGCATGCCATAATGACAGGGTGGCGCCGCCGCCGCGATGATAGCGCACCACGGTCAACCGCCCCGGCACCACGATCGTGTGCGGGCGCGGTTGTGCGCGCAGGACGTCGGCCGACAGGATTGCCGCCGTAATGGTGGCGGCGGGGTGGTCGATCAGGATCGCGCCGGTGCGCAGCGCATCGCGGCTAAAACGCAGCGGCGGATCGATCCAGGGATCGCGGGCCAGCGCCGCGATCATTGGCGTGAGCAGGTCGTGCACCCAGTCCGGGTCGAGCAGTAGCGGCGTCACGGCGTCTGCAACCGCGTCCGCTGCCGCACCGCGCATATCGTCTAACAGGTCGGTTGCACGGCGATGCGGCACGCTCTGACGCCAGTCGCGCGCCAGCACCGCCGACGCCTTCTGCGCCGCCCATAGGACGTTATCGTCGGCGATGGAGTTGGGCATGATCAGAAAATGCCGGGGTCCGCTTCGTACACGATCACCGCAATCGCGACGATGAGTTCGAACACGTCATCGCCAACCATTTCCCCCATGCGGATGGCGCCGGTAATGGCCACTTGTGTGCCAAGCTCTGCGATTTGGCCAATGTCGATGCCGAATGCGTTCATGATCTCGTCCTCCATCTTTCAGGTCAGTCGTTGAATAAACCGAACGGGGGAGCGCACCGAGTTAATTCGCTGAAAGCTTGGCAGCGGGCGCGGACCCTGTGTAGAGCAGCGCGCATGAGCGACACGCCGTTTGACCCCCGCCTGTTCATGCACTTTGGCAAGCGCGCCCATGGCGGCCTGATCGGCGTTGAATATCACGCGCACGGGGCCGATTGGGCCGAACTGGCGCTGCCTTATAACCCCGCGCTGATCGGCGATGAAGCCAGCGGCGTGCTCGCGTCTGGTCCGATCCTGGCGATGATGGACATGGCGACCAGCCTGGGGGTGTGGCTGAAGCTGGGCGCGTTTCGCGCGCATGCGACGCTTGACCTGCGGATTGATTATCTGCGGCCCGCCCGGCCCGGCAATACTGTGTTTGGCCGAGGCGAGTGTTACCGCATCACCCGCGCGATCTCGTTCGTGCGCGGGCAGGCGCATGATGGCGACCCCGCCGATCCGCTTGCGCATGTCGCGGGCACTTTCATGTTTACGGAGGCGCAGCCGTGAAGCTCCCCCCTTACGCCGATGCGCTTGGGCTGATCGAGGAGGCGGGCGATGGTGGCCCGCCGGTGCTGATGATGCCCTATTCAACCGCCGTAATGGGGCGGCCCGGCTTTCTTCATGGCGGCGCGCTGGGCGGGTTGCTGGAGGTAGCGGCGATTGCCTCGCTCCGGCACGCGCTGTCGGTCGAAGGGGGCGGGGACAGCCAGGTCAAGCCGATCAACGTGACTGTCGATTTCATGCGCGGCGGCCGGGAAAAGGAAACGCGCGCGCTGGGCATTGTCACCCGGCTCGGCACCCGCGTCGCCAATGTCGAGGCCCATGCGTGGCAAGATGATCGCGACCGGCCGATTGCGTCGGCGCGGATGAACTATCTGATCGTGCGGGGATAGCGACGATCCGCACCCGGCAGAGCATTTGCGCGCGCAAGGCGCGGTTCGCGAGCCGGGAAGCGGCAGATCAGGCCGCGATGGCCGCGCCGTTTGCGCTCTATCCCTATCGCTGCGACCGGTGCCGCCAGTTTCACCTGACCAGCCGGACAAAGGGCAAGCGGGTGCGCGCTACCGCCGCGGCGTCAGCCTGATCAGCCGCCCCTGTGACCCGCCACCGCCATCCTCCAGCAGCCAGATGGCGCCGTCCGGCCCCTCCTCCACATCGCGAATGCGCGCGCCCATGCCCCATTGATCGCCCTTGGCCGCGCGGTCACCGTTCAAGTCGACGCGGATCAGCGCCTGCGATGACAGCCCGCCGATAAAGGCATCGCCGCGCCATTTGGGAAACAGCTTGCCCGAATAAATCATCAGCCCGCCGGGCGAGATGACCGGGTTCCACGACACTTTGGGCGGTTCATAGCCGTCGCCCGCTGCGTGATCGGGAATGTCGTCGGTGGCCGCGCCGTAATTGCGGCCGTTCGATACGCGCGGCCAGCCGTAGTTCCTGCCGGGCGCGATCAGATTGACCTCATCGCCGCCCTCTGGCCCCATCTCCTGCTCCCACAACCGCCCCTGCGCATCGAAGGCGAGGCCCAGGATGTTGCGGTGCCCATAGCTCCACACCGCCGGATCAAAGCCCTTTGTCGCAAGCGGGTTGCCCGGCGCTGCCTTGCCGCCGAGGGTGAGACGCAGCACCTTGCCCAGCGACATTTTGGGG
>PNLG01000190.1 GCA_013822915.1 Sphingomonas sp.
CCTGCCGGCCTATGGCCGGCATCGCACTTTATTCCGCCGGGCTGCCGGCAGCACACAAGCCTTGCTCGTGTGCTGCGTCTGCGACCGGCGTCACCGAGTCCCTGCCGGGTCTCGGCCCGTTCGGGTGGCGATCGCTGGCGCGGTGAGCTTTGCCCAAGCCATGCGTTGCTTTCGGTTCCGCAGGGTATGCTCTTATGTCCGGTTTAGGGAAGCAGTTTGATCGCGCCGGATGACCGGAAGTGGGTGGAAAGGCGAATGGCAGCATCTGGACGACCTGTCGGGTAAGATCAAAACTCGATGTGCACACCAAAGCCCGGGCGCGGGGCAATGGTGGCGCTGCCAGAATGGGCGGCAACGATTGCCGCAACCATGGCCAGCCCCAGACCATGGCCGGGTGTGGATCGGCTGCGGTCTACCCGTGCAAACCGATTAAAGAGGTCTGGCGCCTCATTCTCGCTCACGCCCGGACCATCATCAGTGACGGCGAGGCTGATGCCATTATGGGTGCTTTCGAGGACGATGTGGACGGTCGTTCCCTGCGGCGTGTGCTGCGCGGCATTGTCGAGCAGGTTCGTGAGCATCTGTTGCAGCAGTCTGCGATCGCCGCGCATAGTCAGGGCGGGCGCAATGCTGGTTACAAGCTGGTGGCCGCTGCTCTCCATTGAGGGTCGGAACGCCTCCGCCACATCGGCCACCACCGCGGTGAGATCCACCGTCTGGAAGTGCGCGCGGGCGGCCATACCTTCGACCTCCGCAATCCGCAGCAGGGCGGAAAAGACCTCCAGCAACTCACCTGCTTCCCCGGCGGCAGCCTCGATGGCCTCGCGTTGAAGCACGGCGTCGTGCTCGTGCAGGGCCTCGTCGAGCCGGTTTTGCAAGCGTGTCAGCGGCGTGCGCAGGTCGTGGGCAACATCGCTTGAGACCTGGCGCAGGTTCTCCATCAGGCCGGCGATCCGGTCGAGCATCCGGTTGAGCGTCGTAGCCACGCCGTCGAACTCGTCGCCGGCCCCGGCTAAGGGAACCCGCCGCGACAGATCGCCAGCAATGATCGCAGCCGCAGTCTGATCGATGCGGGCAAGGCGGCGGCGTGTGACGATACCCACCAGCCAAGCCGCACCGATGCCGAGTAGCAGCATCGCGCCGAATGCGCCGAGAAACAGCTGGATGAAGCGGATGTCCATCTCGTCGATTGCGGCGCGATCCGCTCCGACAAGCAGCCGGTAGCCACCCGGGAGGGCGGTGGTCAGCGTTTGCGCGATCCGCTCCTCGCCGCCCAACTTGTAAGGCAGCAGCTCGACATAGCCGGGCTTTGACGGGACAATCGTATCGAGCGATCCCGCTACGGGTCTGTTTTGAGCATCGACGAGCCGATAGCCGAGGCTTGCCGTGCTGCTCGCCGCCTCACGTCGACGGATGGCGGCAGCCACGCCCTCATGTCCGTCCTGCCCTTCGTCGATCAGCGCCTGCGTCTCGATGGCAATGCGGTGATCGAGTTGCAGTTCGAGCGCCTCATGGGTGGTTTCGAATGCCACCGCGCCGATCACGAGTGTCGCCAGCGCAAAACCCATGGCGACGGCGGCCACCAGACCGAAAGTGCCGCGCCACCAGCGCTTCATCCGCCGTCCCTGATGAGATAGCCCGCGCCGCGCACGGTCTCGATCGGATCGCTGTCGAACCCGGCATTGAGCTTGGACCGCAACCGGCTGAGATGGGTCTCGACGATGTTGGTCTTGGGATCGAAGTCGAAATCCCACACCCGTTCGAGCAGCATGGTGCGGGTCATGATCCGCCCGGGGTGCCGCATCAGCTCGGCCAGAAGCGTGAACTCGCGGGGTTGGAGCGCGATCCTGCGTCCTGCACGCAAAACCGTGCGGCGATGCAGATCGAGCTCGATGTCGCCTGCGATCAGCCGGGCGGGCTCCGCTGCGGTCGAAGGACGACGACCGAGCGCATGGATGCGTGCCGCCAACTCGGTAAAGGCGAACGGCTTGACCAGATAATCGTCAGCTCCGCCTTCCAGCCCTTCGACCCGATCGGCAATTCCGCTGACTGCTGTTAGCATCAGCACCGGGGTGGTGTTCCCGGCAGCGCGCAAAGCCTTGACGAGCGCCAGCCCATCCAGCCCCGGCAGCATCCGATCGACCACCATGGCATCGAAGCCGCCATCGGTCGCCTGGAACAGCCCGTCGCGGCCGTCGCCGCTGGTCACCACCTGATGTCCCAGCTCGGCAAGGCCGCGGGCAATGAACTGGCTGGTTTCGGTATCGTCCTCGACGATCAGGATTCTCATGGGGTCATTCTAACGGCTTGGCACCGCTGCGCCAGCCACCGCCAAGCGCGCGGAACAGCGCCACCTGCGCCTGTGCAACCGCGAGTTCGGACTGCGCGAGCGACAGCTCGGCCTGCGCCAATGTCCGGTCGGCGTCGATCCGCAGGAGTGGTGCCGCATCGCCAAGCCTGACGCGCGCCTCGGCGCGGCGAGCGTAGAGACGCCCTTCGTCGCGGGCTTCGGTCAGCGCGCGGTTGCGGCGCACTTCGCCATCATAGGCCGCAAGAGCCGTCTCGACATCGCGCAGCGCCCGGAGGACCGCCACATCCCATCCAGCCAGCGCTGCCCGCTCGGTCGCTTCAGCCTGTTCGATACGTGCGCGGGCCGGGGCCTGATTGGGAAAGGCCCAGCTCACCAGCGGCGACCCGGTCGCGACCAGCCCTCCGCTCAGCAGGCCGAGCGCCCCGCCAAGGTTGATACGGGGGTAGAGATCGGCACGAGCAACACCGATCCGCGCGGTGGCGGCAACAAGGCGCCGCTCGGCCTCGCGGATGTCCGGGCGGCGCAGCAGCAAAGCCGTGCCATCGCCGACCGGAGCCGCATTGCGCAGTTTGGGCGGCGCGCTGCAAGTCACGGGATTGCTGCGGGCCTCTCCTGCCGGACGACCTGCGAGAGTGGCGAGGCGGTAGCGCGCATTGGCCTGCGCGGCTTCCAACGGTGCGATGGTTGCCTTGGTCGAGGCGACAAGGTTGGCGGCCTGCGACACTTCCAGCGGGGAGACCTCGCCT
>PNLG01000199.1 GCA_013822915.1 Sphingomonas sp.
CACGGTAAAGCGCGCCGCCCCCTTTCGTCCATCACCGATGGAGCCTTGCGATCAAACTTGTTTCACTCGCCGATATTGCGCCCGGAGCGGTCGATGCACTGCTCGACCAAGCGTTCGGCACCGACCGGCGGGCACGCACTGCCTGCCGGATTCGCGCCGGTGCAAAGCCGCTGGCGGCGATCAGCCTCGCGCTCGTCGATGGCGCAACGCTGGTGGGCACCTTGCAATGCTGGCCGGTTGCGCTCCACCGCGATGACGGGGGCAGCGTGCCGCTGGTCATGGTCGGGCCGGTCGCGATTGCGCCACCGCATCAGGGGCACGGCCATGGCACCACGCTGATGCTGGCAATGCTGGACCGGGCAAGCGCGCATGAGGTGGCGGACCCGCTGATGCTGATCGGTGACCCGGAATATTATGCGCGATTCGGCTTTACCGCCGATGCCACGCGCGAATGGCGGGTGCCCGGACCGGTCGAGCGCCACCGCCTGCTCGCGCGCGGCGTGGCGGTGCCGGATGCCGCCGGAATCATCGGGCCGCGCCGCTGACGCCTTTACGCGGGCGGCACGCGCGCCTACCTGAACCCCCATGCCCATGGACCCGCTACCCGACCTTGCCGCTTTGTCGCTGGCCGAAATTGCGCGGCTGGTGGAGGAGCAACGGCTCCCGCCGGTCGAGCGCTGGAACCCGACGCATTGCGGCGACAGCGAGATGCGGATCGCGCGCGACGGCACGTGGTATCATCAGGGATCGCCAATCGGCCGCCCGGCCATGGTGCAACTGTTCGCGCGCATTTTGCGCCGTGAGGCGGATGGCAGCTATGTGCTGGTCACCCCGGTAGAAAAACTCGACATTGCGGTGGAGGATGTGCCGTTCATCGCACTGGAGATGAAGCGCGACGGGGTGGGCGCCGACGCGCGGATCGCATTTCGGCTAAACACCGGTGACCTCGTCACCGCCGGGCCAGATCACGCGCTGCGCTTTTTCGAGGAAGCGGACGGCCCCCGCCCCTATCTTCATGTGCGCGGCGGCATGGAGGCACGACTTGCGCGCCCCGTTTATTACGAACTCGCCGACATCGCGCTGGGCGAAGGAAGCGAGCCGCCCGGGGTATGGAGCAACGGCGCGTTTTTCGCGCTTGAACCCGGCGCATGATGCTGGCCGCGCGCCTGCAGCGGGGATTGGACGGGGCAGCGACCGGGCTCGACCTGCTGCCCGGCGACAGTCGCGAACTGTTGACGCTGGCTGCCCCGCCGACCCCCGCCGCCGTGCTGATCCCGGTTACCGACCGCGCCGAGCCCGGCGTCATTCTGACCCGGCGGACCGACACGTTGCGCCGCCATGCCGGGCAAGTCGCCTTTCCCGGCGGGCGGATCGACCCGGAGGATGCCGATGCCGCAGCAGCGGCGCTTCGCGAGGCGGCGGAGGAAATCGCGCTCCCACCCGCGGCTGTCCGGGTGATTGGCGCAGGCGACCGGTATCGCACCGGCACTGGTTATGACATTACCCCCATTATCGGCATTGTGCCGCCCGATCTAGCCCTCATCCCCAGCGAAGCGGAAGTCGCCGCCGTTTTCGAAGTCCCGCTCGCTTTCCTGATCGACCCTGCGAATCACCAACGGGCCACTGCGCAATGGCAGGGCAAGGCTCGGCAATTCTATGAAATCCACTGGAACGGTCACCGGATCTGGGGCGCGACGGCGGGGATGATCGTCAATCTCGCGCGGCGGCTGGCGTGAGCAGCGTAACCCTGCCCCATGCGCCGTGGCGGGAGCGCACGGGCCTGAACGCGCTGTGCGATGCGCTTGGGGCAGCGGCAGGGGGGGCGCGCTTTGTCGGCGGGATTGTGCGCGACACGCTGATCGGGATTGACGCGCATGACATCGACATCGCCACGCGGCTGCCCCCCGATGACGTCATGGCGCGGCTGCGCGCCGCCGGGATCAAGGCAGTGCCGACCGGCATTGCGCATGGCACGATCACCGCCATACTGCCCGATGGGCCAGTTGAGGTCACCACGCTGCGCCGCGATGTCGCAACCGATGGCCGCCACGCGACGATCGCCTTTTCCGACGATTGGCGCGAAGATGCGGCGCGGCGCGACTTCACCATCAACGCGCTTTATGCCGATCCGGCGAGCGGCGCGGTGTTCGACTATTTCGGCGGGCTGAGCGATCTGGCCGCGCGGCACGTGCGCTTCATTGGCGACCCGCTGAAGCGGATTGCCGAGGATCATTTGCGGATCCTGCGGTTCTTTCGCTTCCTCGCCCGGTTTGGCGATGCGCCCGATGTCGATGGCCTTGCCGCATGCGCCGCACGCGCCAATGACCTGATGGCGCTCAGCCGCGAACGTATCGCCGATGAACTGCTCAAGCTGCTGGTGACCGATCGCGCGCCGGACACGGCGGCGCTGATGATCGCAAAGGGGATTTTCGTCCCCGTTCTCCCCGAAGTCACCAGCGCGGACCGGCTCGGGCGCGTGGCGGCGGTTGAGTCAGCCGCCGGACTGGCCCCCGATCCGGTCCGGCGGCTGGCCGCGCTGCTGCCCGATGATCCCGTGCTCGGCGATCAGCTTGGCGCGCGGCTCAAGCTGTCGAACGTCCAGCGCAAGCGGCTGAGCTCGGCGCTGACGCCCGAGACGGGCGCACCGCATGCGCTTGGCTATCGGCTGGGGCTGGAGGGCGCACGCGACCGGCTGGCGCTCCACTTGCCCCTGGCGGAGGCGATTGGCGCCATCGCAGTGCTGCGCGACTGGCACGCGCCGCGGCTGGGTGTTTCAGGGGGCAGTCTCGTCACCATGGGGCTGTCGCGCGGCCCCGATGTCGCCCGCGCGCTCCGCCAGATCGAGGATCAATGGGTGGCGGAGGGGTTTCCAAATACGCAGCGTGTTGCCGCCATTACCGCCGAAGTCGTGGCTCAGGCGTTGCGCGCCTCGACCAGCGCATAGGCCTCATCCGCCGCGACGGCATGGCCATAATGATAGCCCTGCGCATAGGTGCAGCCCAATGCGGCGAGCGTTTGCGCAAGTTCGTGAGTCTCCACACCCTCAGCGGTC
>PNLG01000453.1 GCA_013822915.1 Sphingomonas sp.
GGCGTATGCCGGCCCAGGAATACCGAGCCGGCGTGGCGCACCCGGTCGAACAGAGCTTGCGGATCGGCAACCGCCAGTTCCAGATGTTCGGGGGCGAGCCGATCGACCAGCGGGATTGCCGCGCCAAGATCGCGGACCACAATGATCGCGCCATTCGCATTCCATGCGGCGCGCGCCACGCCTTGCGTCGCCAGCGTCGCCAATTGGGCATCGACCGCCCCCGCCACTGCGTCGGCAAAGCCCGCGTCATCGGTGAACAGGATCGACTGGCTGGTCGGGTCATGTTCGGACTGGCTGAGCAAGTCGGCGGCGATCCAGTGTGGGTCATTCGCGCCATCGGCGACGACCACGATTTCGCTCGGCCCCGCCACCATGTCGATCCCGACCACGCCGTATAGCTGGCGCTTGGCCTCTGCGACCCAGGCATTGCCGGGGCCCGTTACGACATCGACCGGCGCAATCCGGGCCGTGCCATAGGCGAGCGCGGCAATCGCCTGCGCGCCGCCGATCCGCCACACCTCGTCCACCCCCGCCAGATGGGCGGCGGCCAGCACCAGCGGGTTCACCGCCCCGCCCGGGGTCGGCGTCACCATCACCAGCCGCTCAACCCCCGCTACCTTGGCCGGGATAGCGTTCATCAGCACCGACGACGGATAAGCCGCGCGCCCGCCCGGCACATAGACGCCTGCCGCTGCCACCGCCGACCAGCGCGCGCCCAGCCGCACCCCCGCCGCGTCCACCCCATCGCTATCGGCGGGACGCTGTGCGGCGTGATAAGTGCGGATGCGGGCAGCGGCGAGGTCGAGCGCGGCCCGCAAATCGGGTGCCAGCGCCTCATAAGCGGCGCGGCAATCGGCAAGGTCAATCGACCAGCCCGACGCATCAAGATCATGTCCGTCAAAGCGGCGTGTCAGATCGGCAATGGCTGCATCCCCGCCGTCGCGAACGCGCGCGATGAT
The DNA here is from genome assembly GCA_013822915.1 of Sphingomonas sp. Classification (GTDB taxonomy): domain Bacteria; phylum Pseudomonadota; class Alphaproteobacteria; order Sphingomonadales; family Sphingomonadaceae; genus Sphingomonas. The sequence goes on from PNLG01000453.1 coordinate 960, forward strand.
CGCCCGCACGTCATCGGCGACGCCCGCATCGGCTTCGCGGCGCGCATTGACGAGTGCGCCAAACTCACTGGCAAATCCCGGATTATCGGCGGACAAACGGATCATGTCAGGCAACCGCCTTTCGAAATGCATCAAGCAGCGGGACAATCCGCGCGCGGGTTTTGAACGCAGCGCGATTGACGATCAGGCGGCTGGTTACTTGCGCGATCACTTCGACCTCGACGAGCCCGTTTTCCGCCAAAGTGCGCCCCGACGACACCAGATCGACAATCCGCGGCGCCAGCCCGAGCAGCGGCGCCAGCTCCATCGCGCCATTGAGCTTGACGCACTCCGCCTGCACCCCGCGCGCGGCGAAATGCGCTTTGGTAAGGTGCGGATATTTGGTCGCGACGCGCACATGGCTCCACCCGCGCGGGTCATCGCTGGCGGCAAGCGCGGCCGGTTCGGCCACCGAAATGCGGCAACGGCCGATGCCCAGGTCAACCGGCGCGTAAAGTTCGGGATAGTCGAATTCCATCAACACATCGGCGCCGACAATCCCCAATTGCGCGGCCCCATGCGCCACAAAAGTCGCGACATCGAATGCGCGCACCCGGATCAGGTCGATCTGCGGATCATTGGTCGCAAAGCGCAGCGCGCGCGATCCTTCGTCGGCAAAAGCTGCCTCGGGCACGATCCCGACACGCGCCAGCAGCGGCAGGGCTTCGGCCAGGATTCGTCCCTTGGGCACGGCAATGATGATCGGATCGGCCATAAGCTGAGCGGCCATAGGTGGGGTCGTCGCCCCGTGCAACAAGACCGTGCAACCAGAGGGCAATCGGATGAAAGGGAAAGATCATGGCGGATGAAATGACCAACCGGGCAGCCTTTGCGATTCAGGCCGATTATTGCACCGCGATGGCCGCGCCGATAACCGCGCGGATCAACCGCGCGCTGGGCCGTGCCGTGACACGCGACAGCGCCACTGGCCGCACAGTGATCGACTGGCCGGGTGAGCCGGTTGCCGATGCGCTCGCGCTGCGGCTGACGGGCGGGCTGCACGCGCTGCACCGCGCGGGTGCTGACCCAGCACTGTCAGCGGTATTTCGAGGCGATGTAGTCGAGGATGCCGCGGTCGATGCGGCCATGGCGCGGGTGCTCGCGACGCATGACGCCGCCCTGCTCCCCTGGCTCGACGGCCCGCCGCAGACCAATGAGGCGGGGCGGTCCGCCGGGCTGATGACCGGGTTGCTCCACCTGGCGGCCCGATTCGGCATGCCGTTCGAGTTGATGGAAATCGGGTCGAGCGCGGGGTTGAATCTCCTAATCGATCGCTTTGGCTTTGATCTGGGGGGCGTGCGCGCCGGGCCAGCGTCCGCCGAAATCATGATTCGCCCCGAATGGCGTGGGCCGCCGCCGCCCGTCGCGCCCGTCGCCATCATCAGCACGCGCGGGGTCGATATCGCCCCCGTTGACTTGCGCGACCCGGCTGCTGCCGAAGCGCTTGCCGCCTATGTCTGGATCGATGCCACCGAGCGTCAGCGCCGAATCGACACCGCAATCGCAATGGTACGCCGCGACGGCGTAGCGCTGGCGCAAGGCGACGCCGCCGACTGGGTGGAGGCACAACTCGCCACCCCCCAGGCAACGGGCGTGATGCGGGTGCTCGTCCATTCGGTGATGTGGCAATATATGTCGCCCGACGGGCGCGACGGTATCCGCACCGCGATGGCCGCCGCCGGGTCTGCCGCGACGCCGGACCGCCCGCTCGGCTGGGTGATGATGGAGCCCAATCGCGACCTCCACCGCCACGAAGTCCGCGTGCGCGGCTGGCCGGGCGATACGCCGATGGAGCTTGTCGCGCTCACCCACGCGCATGGCGCATGGGTCGAGGGGTTGGCCCCGCCCTATGAAACGCGCGATTATGTGATGCGCGGCGGCGGATCGAATGAACGGTAAAACCCCGTTAATCGACCGATAAGCAATAATCGCGGCAGCTTTCGACCAAACAGCCTATCGTTGCCGCAATAATCGGAAAACCAGCCATCGAAAAGCACGGCGAACAAGCCTATACAATGAGTGCTACCGACCC
>PNLG01000046.1 GCA_013822915.1 Sphingomonas sp.
AGCGCTTCCTGCCCGTCGCCTGCCTCGGTCACTCGAAAGTCGAGCGTTTCAAGGATATGGCGCGCAACTTTGCGGATAACTTTTGAATCATCAACGACCAGACAGGTCTTCATGACTTGCAACCCCTTTTAACCCCGACAACTCATGGAGAAAATTCATGAGGATTGCGTTAATCTTGGCGCGATCCCGCCAACATAATGGTCGACGCGCGCATTGAGCAGCGCGGATCAGCCGATCGCGACCGGTGCCGGGATCAACCGGTGGAGGTCAATCGCCAACACCGATTCGCCGTCGTGATCGATGATTGCTGAAGCTACGCGCGACCATCCACCCTCAAGCGTAATGCCCGAATCCAGTGGTTCGCACACAAAAGTTGCCACATCGTCGAGCGCATCAACCAGCACCGCATAATAATGGCCGTCGACCAGGGTGATGACGGCGCGTCCCGGCACCGATCCGCTGGGATTGAGCCCGAGCGCAGCGACTGTATCAATGACGGTTACCACCCGGCTGCGCAGTGCGGCCAGCCCGCGCACTTCGGGCGGGGCGCAGGGTACCGGCACGATTTCGCCGATGTCGACTACTGAATCAACCTGATCCGAATCAATCGCGACGAGGCGCTCAGCAATTGCGGCGATTAGGTATAGCCCGTTCATCACGCCCTCCCCATCACGCGTCGCGCATCCAGCGCCTTCAATAGCGCCGAGCGATCATAGCGGTAGATGCTGTCCCCCTCACCGCTCACCGAATTGCGCAACCTGACGATTGGCGCCGAAATCGGCAGCGACACGCTTTCATGGTCCATGGCGAGCACGGCCACCGGTTCGTCTTCGCCCGTCAATTCTGTCGCGACGCGGTAGCCCGACGCCTCCAGCATCGGTCGCAGGAAGATGTTCATCCAGTCCGCTTCAGCGCCGCTCAACAGGCATAGCGGGCTGACCGTCGACACGCCGCCGCCCGCGGCGGCACAGTTTCCAAACATCCAGTGGACATCGAGTATCTCGATCTGCTCGCCGTCGATCGCAACGACGCCGACGATCATCCCCGGCGAAGCGGCGGGCAGCACGGCATCGGTGAGCGCAACAATGTCCAGCGCTTCGGCAATGGCATAGCCAAATTCGCTGACACCGTCGGCGAGGCGCAGCACGCTGACGTCGGGTCGGCCACGCACGAGTTGATCATCCTGCCAGCCGCCAATCGTCGCAAGCGGGATGATCGCCCCGCCAACCGACAGCCGCAATCGCCCCGCCGAGACGTGGATGGCCGACAGGTCGGCCGGTTCGACACGGTCGACCGCGCCAAGCGGCACCAGCCGCCGTTTCCCGTCGAGATCGACGAACAGCAAGGCGGACGCGACAGTTTCCAACGTCGACGAGGCTGGGTCGAGCGGCGCCACTTCTGTCATCCGGTCAAAATGAAGCCCTGCGCGCTCGGCGATCCCTGCACAGTCGAGCAGTAACATCGGACGGCCACTATCTGGGAGTGTTTGCCCGGCATAAAGGCCCGTCGCCATGATCGCGGGCGGCGCAGGCTTGATCACCAGTTCTTCGGTATCAAGCACTTCCTCAACGGCGAGCGCATAACTGCCCCCTGCCGCACTCACAATCGCGAGCAGGCATTGCTCGGGCACCACCTCGGACAAGCCCAGCGTCCGGCAGAGCGGCACCAGCGGCAGGCGCCGGTTCCGCACCGTCGCAAACGGCGTATCGCCGAGCGTGAACACCCGAATTGCGTCGCCCCGCACGGCCACGATTTCCTCGATCGACTGGCGTGACACGGCAAAGCGCTGCCCGCGCGCACCGACGACAATCGTCGAGATGATCGACAGCGTCAGCGGGACGTGGATCGCAATCGTCAGTCCACGACCAGGCCGATTGAGCAGATTGATGCGCCCGCCAATCTGCTCGATGTTCGAGCGCACGACGTCCATGCCCACGCCGCGCCCCGAAATCGCGGTGACCTGGTTCTTGGTGGTGACGCCGGGATCAAAGATCAGCTCGAGCTTTGCATTTTCGGGCAATGCCCGCAGCTGCGCCTCGCTCCGCTCGCCCGATTGCGCAACCTTTTGGATCAGGCGTTCGACATCAATCCCCCGCCCGTCGTCGGTGATTTCGATGATGATCTGATTGCCTGACTGGCGCGCGGCGACGTTGAGCGAGCCGTGCTCACTCTTACCCATCAACAGCCGCTCGTCGGGCGCCTCGATTCCATGGTCAACCGCGTTGCGAATGATGTGGACGAGCGGATCGCGCATCATTTCAATCATTTCACGGTCGAGTTCGACATCGGCGCCGTCGACGGTCAATGTCACGAGCTTGTCGAGGCCAGCAGCGGTATCGCGCACCATGCGCGGCAATGCCGAAAAGAGTGCGTCGATTTTCTGCATGCGCGTGCGCGTCACAGTGTCGCGCATCTCGGCTACCGTCAGCGAGAGCCGCTCCAATGCGGATTCAATGGCCGGATCAATCGCTTCGTCGCGCAGGCGGCGCGCCAATTCGTTGCGGGCCAGCACCATGTCGGACATGCCGCTCATCATCCGGTCGAGCAGATCAACGCTTAGCCGCACGGAACGGGTCGCGCTCCGCAGCATGGTCACAGCACTTGGTGCGGCCGCGTGTGGCGCCGCAGTCGCTGCGGTTTCAGCGCCGCCGGCAAGTGCCGCAATCAGCAGATCTTCGCCCGAATCATCAAGCGCGGCGCCGATATCAATTGCTTCAATAATCTCGCCAATCCGGTCGACAATCGCGAGTACGGCGTTGACAAGCGCGGTGTCGGGCACCCGCTGGCCGCTGCGCACTGCCGCCAGCACATCTTCGGCAGCATGACTCAACCGGGCCAGCCGGGGCAGGTCAAGAAAACCGCAGCTTCCCTTCACTGTGTGGACAAAGCGGAAAATCGCATCCAGCCGCTGGCGATCGGTGGGATTGGCCTCCCACATCACGATCTCACCCGAAAGCGCCTCCAGCGTTTCGCGCGTTTCGGCGATAAATTCCTGAAGCAGATCGTCCATGAGCCCCCAGCCAGCGCA
>PNLG01000258.1 GCA_013822915.1 Sphingomonas sp.
CCGAGGAATTGATTGCCCAGCCCCTCGCCCTTGCTGGCGCCGCGCACGAGGCCCGCAATGTCGACAAAGCCCAATTGCGTCTCGATGATCTTCGCCGAGCCAGCAATTGCCGCCAGTTGTTGCAGCCGGGCATCGGGCACCGCGACATTGCCGACATTGGGCTCGATCGTGCAAAAGGGGTAGTTGGCCGCCTGCGCCGCCGCCGTCTCGGTCAGCGCGTTGAACAGGGTCGACTTGCCGACATTGGGCAGCCCGACAATACCACAGCGAAATCCCATTTTCCGTCCCGATTAAAAGCGATGCTGCGCCTTAGTCAGTCGGACAGCGATTGGCCAGAGCGCGCGCTTGCCCATGGTGCTTGCATCACCGCACCGCCCGCGCGACGATGCGGCGGATTATCGGCGGAGAATCGATTATGATGAAGCATATCGGCGCGGTCCTTCTCGCGCTCGCGGCGGCAGGGGCGGCAGGGGCGGCAGGGGCGCAAACGGGGCCACTCGGCACGCTGGCCTGTGCGGGCAAGCCAGTGACGATCCGCACCAGCATCATCAAGCCAGGGCAGTTTGGGGCGTTTCGATCCGCCGTCGCCGCGCATCAGGCATGGTATGCGGGGCACAAAAATGCCACCACGGTCACGCTGGTGCGCGTCACCAAACGCGGCGCGGGCGGGGCGCTCAGCTATGACGACAGCGTCGCGATGACCGTCGTTACCTATGACACCAAGCCGCAACCGCCGCGCGACGCGGGCTATGCCGCGTTCGTGAAGGCATATCAGCAAAGCTCGACAGTGAAGGATGAGCATCGCGGGTGTTTGGGCGGTTGAGGCCGGGTCGGACGGCATGGCACCAACGCTGAACGATCTCGGCCCGCGGCTGTGCATCATGGGGCCATCGAACAGCGGCAAGTCGACGCTTGCCGCGGCGATCGGGCGTGCGCGCGGACTGCCAGTGGTGCATCTTGACCAGCTGCATCATCAACCGCACACCGACTGGGTGCCGCGTCCGCATGACGCGTTTGTGGCGCTGCATGACGCCGCAATCAGTGCGCCGACTTGGGTGATTGAGGGCAATTATTCGCGAACCGTGCCGCAGCGGCTGAACCGTGCGACGGGATTGATTCTGCTCGACCTCAACACGCTTGGCTGCCTCGCGCGTTATTTGCGCCGCACGCTGTTCGAGAATGACCGGCGCGGCGGGTTGGACGGCGCCCGCGAGCGCGTGACCTGGGCAATGGTGCACCATATCGCGATCGTCCAGCGGCACAGCCGTCGTCGCAACGCCGCAATGTTCGACGACAGCGTGCTGCCGAAACGCCATCTTGCCACACCGGTGGCACTTGCGGGCTTTTACCGCGACGAGGGCTTGTCGCGCGGCTGAGCGTGCGCCCCTACCATCGATAGTTGAAACTCACGCTGATCCGCTCGCCCTTCCCCGCGTGCGGCATCACTTCGTGGCGCAGCCAGCTTTCCCAGAGCAGCACAGTGCCCGGCGCGGGTTCCACATGGACAAAACGCTGCTGATCGTCGCCCGCATCCGCGCGGGGCAGGGGGGCGGCCATCATCAGGGCGAGCCGGGGATCCTCGAAGCGGATCGCGCCCGCGCCGGGCGGCACCGCAACATAAACCGTCCCCGACACAACGCTATGCGGGTGGATATGGCCGCTGTGCGTCGCGCCGGGCTGCATGACATTGGCCCATAGGCTGTCGAGCTTCAGCTTGCGACCCGCCAGGTCATAGGCGCAGGCATCGGCAAAGGCGGCGACATGCCGGTTCAGCAGCTTCGCCAGATCGGCAAAGGCCGGATCACGCTGCGGCAGGTCACCCAGCGACGCGTAGGAGGTATAGCCGCGATAGCCGTGCGCCCGGCTCCACGCGCGTCCGGCGCGGTCATCGTTCGCAAGCGCGCGGCACGACGTGGCCAGCTCGGCCACCAGCACGTCGTCGGCCAACTGCGCCTGATAGAGCCGCGTCGCAAACAGGCTGCGCACGCTCATGATTGCAGCCGCAGCGCGACATCGTTCATGAAGCGCACATCGTCGCCGTCCGCCAGCCAGCGCGCCTCGGCGGCAATCGCGCCGAGCATATCGGCGAGCGGGTCGAGCTCCGCCTTGGCATAATTGCCGAGCACATGGCCGGTCACGCGGTCCTTATGCCCCGGATGGCCAATGCCGATCCGCACCCGGCGGAAATCCTCACCGATATGGGCAATGGTCGATCGGATGCCATTATGTCCGGCGGCACCCCCGCCGCGCCGCACCTTCACCTTGAACGGGGCGAGATCAAGCTCGTCGTAAAACACGGTCACGTCCGCAGGCGTTAGCTTGTAAAAGCGCATTGCCTCGCCAATCGACTGGCCGCTGTCGTTCATGAAGGTCGCGGGTTTGAGCAGCAGCAGCTTTTCGCTGCCCAGCCGCGCTTCGATCGCCCAACCGAGAAAGCGCTTCTTCGGCGCTTCGAAATCATGGGTCGCCGCGATCGCATCAATCGCCATGAAGCCCGCATTGTGGCGGTTCAGGGCATATTGCGCGCCGGGATTGCCAAGCCCTGCCCAAATCTGCACCGCGCCGCTCCTAACAGGGATGGTCCCCGCAGCGCGTGCCGCAGGGACCATGGATCACGTCGGTTAAGCCGCGTCACCCTCCGCGCCTTCGCTCGACTTGAGCGAGGACGGGGCGACGATGGTGGCGATGGTGAAATCGCGGTCGTCGATCGCGCTCTTGGCGCCATTGGGCAAAGTCACGCTGGAGATGTGGATCGAATCGCCCACGTCGAACCCCTTCAGCGATACCTCGACATCGTCGGGGATCATTGCTGCGTCGACGATCAGTTCCAGCTCGTGCCGGACGATGTTGAGCACGCCGCCGCGCTTGATGCCGGGCGACAAGGCTTCATCGGTGAACCGCACCGGCACTTCGACGGTCACGGTCGAATGTTCGCCAATGCGCAGGAAATCGGCATGAACCGGGCGATCGGTGACGGGGTCGAACGCGACATCCTTGGGCAGGGTGCGCACGGCTTCACCGTCCAC
>PNLG01000439.1 GCA_013822915.1 Sphingomonas sp.
TAGCGGATCGATGGGCGTCGGAACATTCGTTCAGTCCTTTGTCGAGGTGTCGATTGAAGCGCCGCCGCCGTGGCTGTCGCCGGCCTTGAGCGTGTGGGCGGCGATGGTGGCGCTGTGGGTGATCGCCTGCCGGTCCTTCAGCGCCTTGGCCCAGGCGGGTTGACCCTGGTCAGCGGCAGCGGATGGCGCGGGTGGAGGCGTGTTCGGCCCCGGGGTAATTGTCCCGCCGGTGTTGGTAACCGCCGCCCGGCTGCCCTCGCGGAACGACTTCTTCATGCTGTCGCCAGCCTTGCGCAGCGGCGAGGTGGCGGCGCCGACGGCAGCATCACCTACCGCCGCCATGCCCGAACCGACAGCGGCGGCGCCCGACTTGCCGGCGGAACCCAGTGCATAGGCCATGGTTGCGCCGCCCGCCGCGCGCGAGGTGCCGTGGGCGACATTAGAGGCCGCGCTTGCAACGGCGCCGCCGGCAAGCTTGGCCCCTGCAACCGCACCGACCGCTGCACCGCCCGCGAGAAGGGCTGTTCCGGCAGCAGCGCCTGCACCAAGCTGCGGCCCGCCCGAGACGATGCCGTTGGCGATGCCGGGACCGAAGATGCCGAGCCCGAGGAGAGTGAGGCTCGCGAGCACGATCGACAATGCGTCTTCGATCGTCGGTTCACCCGGAATGGCGGAAGTGAACTCGGTAAAGATGGTCGAGCCGATACCGATGATCACCGCGAGCACCAGCACCTTGATGCCGGAGGAGACGACATTGCCGAGCACGCGTTCGGCCATGAAGGCGGTCTTGCCGAACAGGCCGAAGGGCATCAGCACGAAGCCTGCGAGCGTGGTGAGCTTGAACTCGATCAGGGTGACGAAGAGCTGGATCGAGAGGATGAAGAAGGCGATGATCACCAGCGCCCAGGCGACGAGCAAGATCACGATCTGGAGGAAATTCTCGAAGAAGCTAACGAAGCCCATGAGGTCCGAGATCGCCTCGAGCATGGGATAAGCGGCATCGAGACCGACCTGCGCGACCCGACCGGGTTGCAACAGCTCGGCGGCGGTAAAGCCGGTACCGCTGGCTTTGAGGCCAAGTCCGGCGAAGCTTTCGAAAACGATGTGGGCGAGGCTGTTCCAGTTGCCGATGATGTAGGCGAATATGCCGACAAACAGCGTCTTCTTGACCAGACGGGCGACGATGTCGTCGCTCTCGCCCCAGGTCCAGAACAAAGCGGCAAGCGTCACGTCGATCACGATCAGCGTGGTGGCGATGAACGCGACCTCGCCCGAGAGCAGGCCAAACCCGCTGTCGATGTAGCGCGAGAAGATGTCGAGGAAGCGGTCGACGACGCCGGTACCACCCATTTCAGTTCGCCTTTGTAGCTGGGGGTTGGTCGGTCACAGGCGCATTCGCATCGCCCTCGGCGGACGGCGGCTCTCGCCAACCGTCGCCCTCGATGCCGAGAAAGCGCCGCCGCTTCTCGGCCCAGGCCGCGCGGCAATCGGGCGAGGACAGCGCGAGTTCGCCCATCGCCGCGCAGGCCTTGAGCTGTCCGGGGAGCGGATCGCCGTCGGGTTCGAAGAGGGTGATGGATTGCGGCGGCGGCGACCCGGGCTCTTCTCGCAGGTCGAGCATGGTCATGGTCAGCGCCGCGGCCACAAAGGCCCCGGCTCCGATCCGCGCGAAGAGCTTGGTGTCCATGCGCCTCAGTTCCGGAATATCTGCGCGTTGGCCGGAACGTATCCACGCCCGGGGGCGAGGAAGCGGCGCAGCTGCTCGCGGGCCTGCGCCTTGGCGGCTGCGGCATTGGCAGCGTCGAGCGACTGCGCGCGGTTCATGGCCGCAATCGTCGCAATGAGGTCGGCAAGCTGCTGCGACTGGAGCGCGAGCAACTGGTTGCCCGCCTGGGCCGCCTGCAGCGCGCCGGTGGCCGACTGGCTGGCGGTGACCAGTGTCTGGACCGCACTGCGCGAGCCCTCGATATTGCCGACCGCGCCCGCCTGGACCTTGAGGGCATCCTCGAAGGCGGCGACACTGTTCTTCCAGCGCTCCTCGGCGCCCTGCACCATCTCGCGCTGGCTGCCGGTGAGATTGTGGCCGGAATACTGGCGCGCGAACTCGTGTTCGATCTGCTGGACGTCATAGGAAATCCGCTGAGCCTGCCGAAGCAGCTGCTGGGTCTGGCGGATCTGCTGCTGGAGCGGTTCCAGCATCGTTGTCGGCAGGCTGGCAAGATTGCGCGCCTCGTTGATAAGCGAGGTCGCCTGGTTCTGCAGCTGTCTGATCTGGTTGTTGATCTGCTCGAGCGTGCGCGCGGCGGTGAGCACGTTCTGCGCATAGTTCGAGGGGTCGTAAACGATCCCGCCGAACTGGGCATAGGCGGGCGCGGGCACCAGCGCAGTCGCGGTCAGCGACAGGATCGCGGCACCGGCGGCGAGCGCGTGGGCAAATCGGGGGATTTTCATGGGGCACTACTCCTTGGGTTGGCCCGAAGGGGTTCGGGCGGGGGGAATGGAATCGTGAGGCAGCCGGTCGGGCGGGAGCAAGTCGGCGGCCCAGGCAAGGCCGCGATGCCGCAGCCAGGCGGCAGCAAAGCCGGACGTGCCCTGCGCGTCGGTCAATTCGTCGATCGCAAGCTGGTCGGTCTTCGACGAGGTCGCGGTAAAGGCGAGCGCGACTTCGCCCAAACCCAGCTCGAACAGCCGGTTGCCGCGCGCCGACTGGCAGTAATAGTCGCGCTTGGGGGTGGCCCGCGCAACGATTTCGATCTGGCGGTCATTCAGACCGAAGCGGCGATAGATCGACAGAATCTGCGGTTCGACCGCGCGTTCATTGGGGAGGAAGATCCGGGTCGGACAGCTCTCAATGATGGCCGGTGCAATCGCGCTGGTCTCGACGTCGGCGAGGCTCTGGGTCGCGAAGACCACGCTCGCATTCTTCTTGCGCAGCGTTTTCAGCCATTCGCGCAGCTGCGCGGCGAAGGCCGGGCTGTCGAGCACCAGCCAGCCCTC
>PNLG01000168.1 GCA_013822915.1 Sphingomonas sp.
CTGTCGACTGGCAAGCGCATCAACTCGGCCAAGGACGATGCCGCTGGCCTCGCGATTGCGTCGGCTTTCACTTCGCAGATCCGTGGCCAGAGCCAGGCGATCCGCAACGCCAACGACGGTATCGCGCTTGCTCAGACCGCTGACGGCGCGCTGGGCGAAGTCACCAACATTCTGCAGCGCGTTCGCGAACTCGCGGTTCAATCGGCTTCGGGCACCTATTCGGATGCAGACCGCACGAACCTGCAGGCCGAAGTTACGCAGCTGACGGCGCAGCTGACCGACATTCAGGCCAAGACGACCTTCAACGGCGTTTCGCTGGTCGGCACGGCAGCAGCGACGGTGGCGGTCCAGACTGGCGCAAACAGCGCCGACACGGTGTCGCTCGCCGTTGGCGGCGTCGACCTGGCGGCCGTGATTGCGGCTGACATCTCGACCGCAGCTGGTGCAACGACGGCTCTGGGCCTTGCCGATACGGCACTTGCAACCGTCAACACCCAGCGTGCGACGCTCGGTGCCGGCCAGAGCCGCCTGAATTCGGTCGTCAATACGCTGACCTCGAGCGTCGCCAACCTGACCGACGCGCGCAGCCGCATCGAAGACGTCGACTTCTCGACCGAAACGACCAGCTTGGCCCGCGCGCAGATCCTGAGCCAGGCATCGACCGCGCTCATCAGCCAGGCGAACCAGAGCCAGCAGGGCGTGCTCCAGCTGCTCCGTTAAGCGCGGCAAAACCCTAACCGATCCCGGCGCCCTCCCCCCAATCAGCGCCGGGACGGACCTCGCCGCACGGCGGGACAAAGAGACCCCGATGGTGTTCGCACCGTCGGGGTTTTTGTTAAACAGCTCAATTTGTTTATAAATTTGCTTCTTCGCCGGTCGTTATCCTAAATGACCCCTTGTGCGGGTCGGCGGAACAGGGGGAAGGATTTAATCATGACCGTCATTGGCACCAACGTCGCTGCGTTAAAGGCCACCAACGCCAACAACCGCGCGTCGACCGCGCTGTCGGAGAGTATCGAACGGCTATCGACCGGCAAGCGGATAAACTCGGCACGCGACGACGCCGCCGGGCTTTCGATCTCGGCGTCGTTCACCGCGCAGATCCGTGGCCGTGCCCAGGCTATCCGCAACGCCAGCGACGGCATCGCGCTGTTGCAAACCGCCGAGGGTGCGGCGAACGAACTGACCAATCTGTATCAACGCGCGCGCGAGCTTGCGGTGCAGGGCGCCAGCGGCACCTATAGCGACGAGGATCGCGCCAACCTGTTTGCTGAAGTCGCGCAAATCTCGGCGCAGGTGGACGAGATTTGGCTGCAAACCTCCTTCAACGGCACCTCGATCCTGGCACAGGCCGCGCCGACCGTCGACATTCAAACCGGATCGAACAATGGCGACACGACAACGCTGACCGTCGGCGGACTTGATCTCAACGCGACACTGTCGACTCCGGATTCTACTGCGGCCACCGCAAGCGCACTGATCGCGTCGACCGAAACCGCGCTTCAGGCGATTTCCACCTATCGCGCGACGCTGGGCGCGCAGCAAAGTCGGTTGAGCTCAACGATCAGCAACCTGACGGTTGGCGTCGCCAATCTCACCGACGCGCGCAGCCGGATCGAGGATGTCGATTTCGCGGTGGAGACCGGCCACCTCGCCCGCGCGCAGATATTGAGTCAGGCGTCAACCGCGCTCATCAGCCAGGCGAACCAGAGCCAGCAGGGCGTGCTGCAGCTGCTGCGCTAGAGTTTGTTCCACTGACGTGGAAGCGGCACCGGCCCGCTCCCCCACCCGGCTAACCACAGCGTATCCTGAATGGGTGGCCGGGTGGGGGAGCGGGCCGATGCCGAACCTGTTTCAGGGCAACTGAAACAGAGTCTAAATCGCGTCAGCGCGCCGGGGCCAGCGCGCGCTGAAGCTTGTCGTGCGCGGCCTTTTTTATCTGGCAAATACGCGCCGACCCGACGCCGAGCACCTGGCCGATTTCCTCCAGATTCAGCTCTTCGACATAATAAAGCTGGATCACTTGCGCTTCGCGTTCGGGGAGCGCAGCAATCGCGGCCACCAGCGCCGCGCGCTGATCGGCGTCGGCCAATTGGTCGAACGCGCTTGGCTCGCTGCTCGCGAACAGCGTCGATTCGTCCTGATACACGTCGTCGATCGAATCGAAGATCACCGGCTCGGCCGTCGCATAGTCGGTACGCAGCTTTTCAACACTGACGCCCAACCTTTCAGCCACAACCATATCATCGGGGCGTTTGCCCGTTTCAGTCTGCAGCGTGGCCACTGCTTCCTGATAGGCTTTGCGGCGTCGCATCGCACCGCGCGTGATCGTTGCCTGCCGACGCAGTTCGTCGATCATCGCGCCGCGCACGCGCGTCAGCAGATATTGCTCGAACGTCACCAGCCCGCGATCCTCGAACGATCCCGCTGCCTCGATCAGCGCAACAAGACCTATCTGGATCAGATCCTCGACCTCAATCGCGCTGCTCATGCTGCCATGGACGTGCCAGGCGACGCGGCGGACAAGCGCCGAATGCTGTTTTGCCAGCGCCGCGATATCGGGCTGCATCTTGCCGGTCCGCCCGTAAACGAGCGGTGTCGCGGTGGCAAACCCCTGATGCAACGGCTGCGCGGTCATGCAAGCGCCGCTGGCGCGCCGATGACGGCGACGACTTCGACGGCCTTGTCCTCAGGCACTTCGAAAAAGCTCATGACGGGCGTGTCGGGCATGACCGAGCGGATCAGGCGGCGGATCGCGACGCGGATCACGGGTTGGACGACGAGCACGAACGGCTTGCCCTCCTCGATCAGCGGTTGCGCGGCGCGTTGCAGCGCCTCGACGATGCGACGGCCCAGGTCGGGCTCGATCGCGTGGCGGCGCGACGGATCGGCGCGCACAGCCTGACCCAGCAATGCCTCGAGCTGGCCGTCGAGCGTCATCACGCGCAAAGCCTCGCGCGGCCCGCACATTTTCTGAACGATGAGTGCGCCAA
>PNLG01000088.1 GCA_013822915.1 Sphingomonas sp.
CATTTGCTGCTCGCGCTTGTTGATGATGAGCATGCGTCGAAAGTGATGACGGCGTGCGGCGTCGACTTGGCCGAATTGAAGCGCACGGTCGCGCATTATCTCGATACCGAGCTTGACGCACTCAAAGTCGCGCAAGCGACCGATCCGTCGCCGACCAGCGGGTTTCAGCGCGTGGTGCAGCGCGCGATCCTCCACGTCCAGTCATCGGGCCGCGACGAAGTGACCGGTGCCAATGTGCTCGTCGCGCTGTTCAGCGAGCGCGAAAGCTATGCCGTCTATTTCCTGCAGCAACAGGATATGAGCCGCCTCGACGCGGTTAGTTTCATCAGCCACGGCGTCGGCAAGGGCGGCTCCCCGACAGAGGCATCAACGCCCAAGGGTGCGGACGAAGAAAAGCCTGCCAAATCAAGCGAGAAGGGCAAGAGCGAAAGCGCGCTCAAGCAATTCACCGTTAACCTCAATGACAAGGCCAAGCGCGGCAAGGTCGATCCGCTGATCGGCCGCTCGGCGGAGGTGGACCGCACGGTCCAGATTCTGTGCCGCCGCAGCAAGAATAACCCGCTCTATGTCGGCGATCCCGGCGTCGGCAAAACCGCGATTGCCGAAGGGCTGGCGCGCAAGATCATTGAGGGTGACGTGCCCGAAGTGCTCAAACCCGCTGTCATTTATTCGCTCGACATGGGCGCGCTGCTGGCCGGCACGCGCTATCGCGGCGATTTTGAGGAGCGGTTGAAGGCGGTCGTCAACGAGCTGGAAAAGCTGCCCGATGCGATCCTGTTCATCGACGAAATCCACACCGTAATCGGCGCAGGCGCGACGAGCGGTGGGGCGATGGATGCGTCGAACCTGCTCAAACCCGCGCTGTCGGGCGGAACGATCCGCTGCATCGGGTCGACCACGTATAAGGAATTCCGAAATCATTTCGAAAAGGACCGCGCACTGCTGCGCCGGTTCCAGAAGATCGACGTTAACGAGCCGACGATTGAGGATACGATCAAAATCCTGGCGGGCCTGCGCAGCGCGTTTGAGGATCATCACAAGGTCAAATACACTCCCGATGCGATCAAATCGGCGGTGGAATTGTCGGCGCGCTATATCAACGACCGCAAATTGCCCGACAAGGCAATCGACGTGATCGATGAAGTGGGCGCGATGCAAATGCTTGTCCCGCCCAGCCGCCGCAAGCGCACCATCACCACCAAGGAAATCGAGGCCGTGATCGCGACGATGGCGCGCATCCCGCCCAAATCGGTGTCGAAGGACGATACCAAGGCGCTCGCGACGCTGGAGGCTGATTTGAAGCGCGTCGTGTTCGGCCAGAATGCGGCGATCGAAAAGCTGGCAAGTGCGATCAAGCTCAGCCGGGCGGGGCTTCGCGATCCTGAAAAGCCGATCGGCAATTACCTGTTCACTGGCCCGACCGGCGTTGGCAAAACCGAGGTCGCGCGCCAGCTTGCCTCGATCATGGGTATCCCGCTCCAGCGGTTCGACATGAGCGAGTATATGGAGCGGCACTCGGTCAGTCGGCTGATTGGCGCGCCCCCCGGCTATGTCGGGTTCGATCAGGGCGGGCTGCTGACCGATGCGGTCGATCAACAGCCGCACTGCGTGTTGTTGCTCGACGAAATCGAAAAGGCGCATCCCGACCTGTTCAACATCCTGTTGCAAGTGATGGACAATGGCCGTCTGACCGATCAGCATGGGAAGTCGGTCGATTTCCGCAACGTTATCCTCATCATGACCACCAATGCCGGCGCCAGCGACATGGCGCGCGAAACGTTGGGCTTTGGCAATCTCACCCGCGAGGGCGAGGATGAGCAGGCGGTGCAGAAAATGTTCACCCCCGAATTCCGCAACCGTTTGGACGCGATTGTCCCGTTCGGCTATTTGCCGACCGAGGTTGTCGCGCGGGTGGTGGAGAAGTTCATCCTCCAACTCGAACTTCAGCTTGCCGACCGCGGCGTCCACATCGCGCTCGATGATGAGGCGAAGGTCTGGCTGACGACCAAGGGCTATGACAAGCTTTACGGCGCGCGGCCGATGGGGCGGCTGATCCAGGAAAAGGTGAAGCAGCCGTTGGCGGAGGAATTGCTGTTCGGCAAACTCGTCCATGGCGGTGAAGTGACGGTCAAGCTGAAGGACGGTGAACTCGCGTTCGAAATCATCGCGGCGGCCCCCAAAAAGCCCAAGAAAAAGGGCAAGGCGGAAGCGGTCGAGGCGGAGTGACGGTCACGTTCCCCGGCGTCACCTGAACGCCGGGGAACGGCGGCGCGCCGCTCATTTGGATAGGGGCCGGGCGGGATCGTCCGCGCCTGGCGCCGCGTTTACGTAATATTCGCCATATTGCCGCTATTTCGGGGCGATGTCGGTCCTGAGCTATTTGGCGCGTTGGACGCTGCTCACCCTTGGCCTTGGGCTGTTCGGTGCGTCTGCACCCGCGCGTGCGGCCGTGGGCATGGTCGGCGAGCCGGTGTCGCTGTGCATTGCAAGGGCTCAGCCGGGCGAGCGCGCTACTGACCTTTTTGCCGGCCGGATTGCCGTTGATTGCCGCACGCCGCAGCGTGACTTTGGGTCGGGCGATTTCTGGCTGATATCGTCCCCGGTTCGTCGAACGGGGGAAATTGCGCTGCGGTCGGGCAGTGTGTGGCAGGAAAGCCGCACCGTCTATGCGCTTTACGCGGATGGTGTGATCGTCAGCAAAGTGAGCGATGGTCGCGCCGCGAGCCGCAATCTGCAGCTTGGCGCGCTATTCCTCGATCGTTTGCCCGCGCGGGGCGCCCCGCTGGTCCGGGTGGCATGGAAGGTCGAAGGGTCGCCCAATCTGCGCGGCATTGTGAACGGCCCGCGGCTGGCGACGATCCGTGAAAGCGGCTGGTCGAACTTGTTCGTCGCGGCGATCTATTCGGCGTTTGGCGGCATGTGTGTGGCGCTCCTTATCCACCACCTCGCACTGTGGACGGCGATGCGCCA
>PNLG01000174.1 GCA_013822915.1 Sphingomonas sp.
GCTTCGGTCAAGGCGGACACGGGCGAAATGGGCGCGGTCATTAAGGGCTCGGGCCCCTTTGCCCTGCCGCCGATCATCGCCAATAACGTGCTGTATGTGCTCGACCAAAAGGGACGGATCACAGCTTATCGCTGATCCGCTGGCGCTGGCGCGGCGTTCGGCCTAGGGGATGGCGATGGCAAAGCTTCCCGTTGTTGCAATTATCGGCCGCCCGAATGTCGGCAAATCGACGCTGTTCAACCGGCTGGTCGGCAAAAAGTTGGCGCTGGTCGATGACCGGCCCGGCGTCACCCGCGACCGGCGCGAGGGCGACGCCACGCTGATCGGCCTGGATTTCCGCGTGGTCGAT
Source organism: Sphingomonas sp. (assembly GCA_013822915.1). Classification (GTDB taxonomy): domain Bacteria; phylum Pseudomonadota; class Alphaproteobacteria; order Sphingomonadales; family Sphingomonadaceae; genus Sphingomonas. The sequence continues at coordinate 350 of PNLG01000174.1, forward strand.
ACCGCAGGCTATGAGGATGAGGACGCGCAAACGCTGCCCGGCCGGATGCGTCAACAGACCGAGGCGGCGCTGAAAATGGCCGATGTCGCGCTGTTCATGATCGACGCGCGCGCGGGGCTTGTGCCGCTGGATGAAGAGATTGCCCGCTGGCTGCGCGGATCGACCACGCCGGTCATATTGGTCGCCAACAAGGCGGAAGGGCGCGCGGGCGAGGCGGGCGTGCTCGACTCACTTTCGCTCGGTTTTGGCGATCCGGTGCAATTGTCCGCCGAACATGGCGAGGGCATGGGCGATTTGTTCGAAGCGCTCTTCCCCCATCTCGATGGCAAGGCGGAGGAAGCCGAGGCGGTCGATCTCGACGATCCTGCCGCGCCGCTGAAGCTCGCGATTGTCGGGCGACCAAATGCGGGCAAATCAACGCTCGTCAACCGCATCCTGGGCGAGGACCGGATGATTACCGGGCCGGAAGCCGGGATCACCCGTGATTCAATCGCGATTGATTGGGAATGGGATGACCCGCGCATGGGGCCGCGAAAGGTGCGGCTGATTGACACTGCGGGGATGCGCAAACGGGCCAATGTGCAGGACAAGCTCGAAAAACTGTCGGTCGCCGACGCGCTCCACGCGATTGATTTTGCCGAAGTCGTGGTGCTGTTGCTCGATGCGACGCGCGGGCTGGAAGTGCAGGATCTGAAAATTGCCGACCGCGTGTTGCAAGAGGGGCGGGCGCTGGTGATCGCGATGAACAAATGGGACGTCGCCGAGGATGCGTCCAAGCTGTTCAATGGCGTGCGCGCCGCGCTTGACGAGGGGCTGGCGCAGGTGCGCGGGGTGCCGTTGCTGACGGTGTCGGCTGTGACGGGCAAAGGGATTGATCAGCTCCTGGCCGCCGCATTTGAGGTGCGCGAGGCATGGTCGCGCCGCGTGTCCACCGGCGAGCTCAATCGCTGGTTCGAACGCGCGATCGAAGCGAATCCGCCGCCCGCACCCGGCGGCAAGCGCATCAAGCTGCGTTACGTGACGCAAGCCAAGACGCGCCCGCCTGGCTTCATCCTGTTCGGTACGCGCGTCGACCAATTGCCGGAGAGTTATCAACGTTATCTGGTGAACGGCATCCGCCGCGATCTGGGCTTTGGCGCAGTGCCGGTGCGGTTGACCCTGCGGGCACCAAAGAACCCATTTGGATCGTGATTATCAAAATCGACGCGCGTGGACTTCGCTGCCCCTGGCCCGCAATCCGGCTTGCGCGGGCGTTGCGCGAGGGCGCCGACGTTGTTGAGATTTGTGCGGACGATCCGGCAGCGCCGACGGAACTTGCGCGGGTGGCCACAGCGGCAGGTGCCGATATGGTGTTGATCCACAATGATTCCGAACCAACATTTCGCGTTGAACCCCGCGCCTTTGTCAACCGCTCGTTTACTCCCTTCGCGTAATGAGAATCGGGTAGCGATTGTCACCCCGGTGGCAATGAAAGGGGCAATCGAGTGTCTTACGAGCGCAGCAAATTGGTCGATTGGGATGCCTTCGCGACCGCGCGGACTCAGCTCGGTGGCGGATTCGTGCGGATTTTGGGCTATTTTCAGGAAGACGGCACCAAATCGGTCGACACGATCGAAACGGCAATGCGGGCCAAAAGCGCGGCCGCATTGGTGATTCCCGCCCACACTCTGAAGGGGGAAGCGCGACAATTTGGCGCCGAACCGCTCGCTGAGGCCGCGGAAACGATTGAAATGATCGCGCGCAAATGCGTCGAGACCCGCGATTCGCCCGATGAGGCGCTCGCGACCGTGGTTGGACTGCGCGAATTGTTCAACGACACGTTGGTGCTGTTGCTGCGCGAAGCCAATCCGCTGGTGGAGCGTCGCCCCGGCTTTGGCCGCCGCGCGGTCGGCGGCTTTGGTCAGGGTTAAACCCGACCGCCCAATTATCCCTCGGCGGCCTGGCTGTTGAGCTGGATATAATTGCCGAGTCCCATGCGTTCGATCATTTCGAACTGGGTTTCGATCATGTCGACATGCTCTTCCTCATTGCTGAGGATTGCCGCGAACAGGTCGCGGCTGACATAGTCGCGCACGCTTTCGCAATGCTCGATCGCGTCGCGCAGCACGTCAATCGCCTCATGCTCGAGCGCGAGATCGGCCTTCAGCACTTCTTCAACCGACTCGCCGATGCGTAACCGGCCAAGCAATTGAAAATTCGGCAGCCCTTCAAGGAACAGGATGCGCTCTGCCAGCTTGTCGGCGTGCTGCATTTCCTCGATCGATTCGTGGCGCTCGTGCGCGGCCAGTTTGCGAACGCCCCAATTGTCGAGCATCCGGTAACGCAGCCAATATTGATTGACCGCGGTCAGCTCATTCTTGAGCACGAGATTGAGGAAATCGAGAACCTTGGCGTCGCCCTTCATCACATGCTCCCGCAGCGGATCGGAAATGCCGTCCTGATCGCGGGAACGCGCGGCGGCGTCAAGCCGCTGTGCGTGCTTGCGTCAAAATAGCCTGCGCTGTGGGCAAGCATTGCCCGCATTTGGCGCGACACCCGAGCGCGCGATAGGTGGCGCAAGCGCTGACCGCGTCATCACGCAGCGCTGCGTCGCGCAATTGCTTTTCCCGGATGTTGTTGCA
>PNLG01000171.1 GCA_013822915.1 Sphingomonas sp.
CCTGACCGCGCGCACGCTCGACGTTCTGACGCTGGGCGAAAGTGCGGCGCGATCGATGGGGGTCGATCCACGGCGGTTGCAGGCGCTGGTCGTGATCGGCGTTGCCTTGTGCGTCGGGGCGTCGGTGGCGACCGCCGGGGTGATCGGCTTTGTCGGGCTGATCGTGCCGCACCTTGTCCGCCCGTTTGTCGGCAATCGCCCCTCGGCGGTGTTGCTGCCCTCGGCGCTGGCAGGGGGGCTGTTGCTGCTCGTCGCCGACAGCCTGGTGCGGGCGCTGCCGACGGTCAGCGAGCTGCGGCTGGGCATTGCCATGTCGATGCTGGGCGGGCCGTTTTTCCTGATTCTGCTCCTTCGTATGCGCCGGACGCTGGCATGAGCGATCTTGTTGTCGAGGCATTGACGCTGACGCTTGGCGGGCGCTGCGTGCTGGACGGTGTGAGCGCGCGGTTCGCGGCTGGCAAGGTGACTGCGCTGCTTGGCCCCAATGGCGCGGGCAAATCGACGCTGCTCGCCTGTCTTGCGGGATTGCGGGACGCGGACGGCGGGCATGTGTTGCTGGGCGGTCAGCCGCGTGCCAGCCTGTCGCGGCGCGCGCTTGCCCGGCGTATCGGCCTGTTGCCGCAAGTGGCCGACGTCCATTGGGATGTCGATGTGGCCACGCTGGTCGCGCTCGGCCGCTATCCGCATCGCGTCCGCTGGGGCGAGACAACGGCGGACCGGGCGGCGGTGGCGAGCGCCATGGCGGCCACCGATGTCGCGCAGTTCGCGCACCGGCCCGTGTCCGCACTGTCAGGGGGCGAGCGGGCGCGTGTCCTGCTCGCCCGGGTGCTGGCGGGCGAACCCGAATGGCTTCTCGCCGACGAGCCGCTCGCCAATCTTGATCCCGCGCATCAGCATGACGCGCTCGATTGCCTGCGCGCGGCGGCGCATGCCGGGGCGGGCGTGGTGGTCGTGCTGCATGATCTGAACCACGCGCTTCGGATTGCGGATCACGTATTGCTGCTCGGCGAGGGGCGCGTGATTGCCCAGGGTGAACCCGCCGGCGTGCTGACGCCTGACCTCATTCGCGCAACCTATGGCGTCGCGGTTGAGCGGGTGGCGACCGCAAGCGGCCAGCCGGTGCTGGTCTCAACCGGTCGGGCAGCGCGGTGACACTGGCGCGGCCCGAGCAGCTTTTGCTGGCGCTGATGGGCGAGGCCGCGATCGGTTATCCGGCCGCGCTGTTCGCAGCAATCGGCCACCCCGTCACGTGGATCGGCGCGGTCATCGTCGCGCTGGAGCGAGGCGGCAATCGGGGCGGGCCAGCGCGACGGCGGGCGATGGGCGTCGGCATTGTGGTCGTGCTCATTATCGGCGCGGTCGTGATCGGTTGCGGGATCGAAGCGCTGGCGGGGGCGGGCTGGGGCGTGGCGGCGGTCGTGCTGGTCGCGACCACCGGCATTGCCCAGCGCAGCCTCGACGATCATGTCCGCGCGGTTGCTCGTCCGCTGCGGGCGGGCAACCTGATCGAAGCGCGCGGCGCCGTTGCGCGGATCGTCGGGCGTGACACGGGCGCGCTGGACGAAGCGGGCGTCGCGCTGGCGGCGATCGAAAGCCTGGCGGAAAGCTTCTGCGACGGGGTGGTTGCACCGGCATTCTGGTTTCTGGTCGCGGGGTTGCCCGGTTTGCTGGCGTGCAAGGCGATCAACACCGCCGATTCGATGATCGGTCACCGCAACGATCGCTATCGCTGGTTCGGTTGGGCAGCGGCACGGAGTGATGATGTCGTCAACTGGGTGCCTGCGCGGCTTTCAGGGCTGATGATCGCGGTGGCGGGCGGCGGCGGCTTTGCGCTGATGTGGCGCGATGCCCGCCACCACGCCTCGCCCAATGGCGGCTGGCAAGAGGCAGCGATGGCGGGCGCGCTGGGTCGCCGGCTGGGCGGGCCGGTCAGTTATGACGGTGAAGCAGCGGCGCGCGCATGGTTGGGCGACGGGGCGATGCCCGAGGCGGCGGACCTCGCCCGCGCGCTTTGGATTTACCGCCGCGCCTGCCTGTTGCTTTGGGTGGTGATTGGGGGTGTCGCATGGCTGCGGTGATGTTGCAGGGCACCGGCTCTGATGTTGGCAAGTCGGTGCTGGTCGCCGGGTTTTGCCGCCTGTTCGCCAATCGCGGGCTGACCGTGCGCCCGTTCAAGCCCCAGAACATGTCGAATAATGCCGCTGTTGCTGCGGGCGGAGAGATTGGCCGTGCGCAGGCGTTGCAGGCAATTGCCTGTCGCGTGCCGCCAACCACCGACATGAACCCCATTCTTATCAAGCCGCAATCGGACACCGGCGCGCAAGTGGTCATTCACGGCCAGGTCGCAGGATCGCTGCGCGCGGCTGACTATGGCTTGCATCGCGCCGACTGGCTGGCGGCGATTCTCGAAAGCTGGCACCGGCTGCGCGCTGATGCCGATCTGGTGATTGTCGAAGGGGCGGGCAGCCCGGCGGAGATCAATCTGCGCGCAGGCGATGTCGCCAATATGGGCTTTGCCCGCGCGGCGAACGTGCCGGTGGTGCTGGTCGGCGATATTGACCGGGGTGGGGTGATCGCGTCGCTGGTCGGCACCAAGGCGGTGCTCGACCCGGAGGATGCGGCAATGATCCGCGGGTTCCTTATCAACAAGTTTCGCGGGGATGTGCGGCTTTTCGACACGGGTTACACAGAGATTGCCCGGCGCACAGGCTGGGCCGGGCTGGGCGTGGTGCCGTGGTGCCCCGCCGTTCACCAGCTCCCCGCCGAGGATGCCGTCGTGCTCGACCAGCGCGGGATGGCAAGCGGGGAGATTGTCATCGCCATTCCCATCCTGTCGCGGATCGCCAATTTCGACGATTTCGATCCGCTGGTCCAAGAGCCCGATGTGCGGCTGGTGATGGTGCCGCCGGGTCATCCCCTGCCCGCTGACGCGGCGCTCATCATCCTGCCCGGCACCAAGGCGACG
>PNLG01000198.1 GCA_013822915.1 Sphingomonas sp.
TCCTCTCCCCCGAAAAAGCGGGTATTTTCAAGGATGGCGACATCGCCAGGCGCAAGAGCGGCGACGGCGGCTACATCCCCCTCCCAATCGACATAGCGCACCGGCCGCCCAAGCACGGCGGCATAGGGCGCGGCCAGTTGGGCAAGCGAAAATTCCGCCGATGGCCCTTTGGGCCGCCCGAAATGCGCAAGGATCAGCACAATCGCGCCCCGGTCCGCCAGCTCGGCCACCGTCGGCACGGTCGCGCGCAGGCGGGTGTCGTCGCTCACCCGCCCATCAACCATCGGGACGTTCAGGTCTTCGCGCACTAGCACGCGCTTGCCCGTGACGTCGCCCATATCGTCGAGCGTCTTGAAACCCCGCATCGCCCGCCGCCTATCGCTTAGAGGAACGCAGCCATTGCCCGCGCGGTATCGACCATGCGGTTGGAAAAGCCCCATTCATTGTCATACCAGCTGACCACGCGCACCAGCTTGCCGTCGATCACCGCCGTTTCCAGGCTGTCAATGGTCGAGGACGCAGCATTGTGCATCAGGTCGATCGATACCAGCGGTTCGTCGCTAAAGTCCAAAATGCCCGCCAGCGGACCGCTTTCCGACGCCGCTTTCAGGATGGCGTTGATTTCGTCGCGGGTCACATCGCGCTTGGGCGTGAAGGTGAGATCAACGAGGCTGACATCGGGCACCGGCACCCGGATCGCCGACCCGTCGAGCTTGCCCTTAAGCTCAGGGAGCACTTCGCCTACAGCCCGCGCCGCGCCCGTGGTGGTCGGGATGATCGACATCGCGGCGGCGCGCGCCCGGCGCGGATCGCTATGCACTTGATCAAGTATCTTTTGGTCATTGGTATAGGCGTGAACCGTCGTCATCAGCCCGCGCTCGATGCCGACCGCGTCGTTCAACACCTTCGCCACCGGCGCGAGGCAGTTGGTCGTGCATGACGCGTTGGAAACGATCACGTGGTCCGCGCCGATCTTGTCATGATTGACGCCGTAAACCACGGTCAGGTCAACGCCCTTGCCCGGCGCCGAAATCAGCACTTTCTTGGCGCCTGCATCAAGATGCTTCTGGCACGATGCGCGGTCGGTGAAAAAGCCCGTGCATTCGAGCACCAGGTCAACGCCCAGCGCCGCATGCGGCAGATTGGCGGGGTCGCGCTCGGCAGTTACGCGGATGCGGGTGCCGTTGATGACAATGTCATTGCCATCGGCAACCACCGTGCCGGGATATTTGCCATGGACGCTGTCGCGGCTGAACAGCCAGGCATTGGCGCTGGCATCGGCCAGGTCGTTGATCGCCACCAGCTCCAGCCCAGTGTCGCGCGCCTCCAGCATCGCCCGCGCGACCAGCCGCCCGATCCGCCCGAACCCGTTAATCGCTACCTTGACCGTCATGTCGCAATTTCTCCGTTATTTCTGTAATTTGGCGATGATTTTTGGCGCAATTGCAGCCGCTGTCAGTTCAAAATGCCGATAGAGATCGCCCCCCGGCCCCGACGCGCCAAAGCTGTCAATCCCGATCCGCAGCCCCGCGTCGCCGGTGTAACGCTCCCAACCCAAAGTCGTCCCCGCCTCGATCGACACTTTGACCACATTGGCGGGCAGCACATCGGCGCGATAGGCCGCGTCCTGTGCATCAAAGCGCGACCAGCACGGCATCGACACGATATCGGCGCCAATGCCCGCTGCCTCCAGCGCGTCAGCAGTCTCCACCGCAATCGCGACTTCGGAGCCGGTGGCGATCAGGACAACCTGCCGCACCGCCGCCGCCGCGCGCAGCCGGTAAGCCCCGCGCGCGCTGAGCATATCGCCACCTTCGCGCAGCAGCGGCAGGTTTTGCCGTGACAGCGCGATCAGCCCCGGCCCATCCTTCTTCGCGATCGCCAGCGCCCAGCACTCCGCCGTCTCCACCGCGTCACACGGGCGATACACGTCGAGATTGGGGATCATCCGCAGGCTCATAAGGTGCTCAACCGGCTGATGCGTCGGGCCATCCTCGCCCACGCCGATCGAATCGTGGGTCATGACATAAATGACCCGCGCATGTTGCAGCGCCGACAAGCGGATGGCGGGCCGCGCATAATCGGCAAACACCAGAAATGTGCCGCCAAAGGGGATAACGCCGCCGTGCAGCGCCATGCCGTTCATGGCGGCGGCCATACCGAATTCGCGGATGCCGTAATTAACATAGCGCCCGGTATAATTGTCCGCCGACATCGGGCTAAGCGACGGCGTTTTGGTGAGGTTCGACCCCGTCAGGTCCGCCGATCCGCCGATCAGTTCGGGCATCGCCGCGCTCAGCCCGACAAGCGCAAATTCGGATGCCTTTCGCGTCGCCACGGGGGCGGGCACCTGATCCCACTGCGCAAACGCCCAGCCGGTCGCATCCTCCAGGTCCACATCCCCCGCCATCCGTCGGCTGAATTCGGCACCGTCGGCATGGACGGCGAGACGCACTTCCCAATCACGCCGCACCGCCCCCCCGCGCGCGCCAAAGGCTGCCCAGTCGGCGGCAATATCGGCGGGGATTTCAAATGGCGCATGGGGCCAGCCCATCGCAACGCGTGCCGCGGCCACTTCGTCCTTGCCCAGCGGACTGCCGTGCGTTTTCGACGTGCCTTGCTTATTGGGCGCGCCCTTGCCGATCACGGTGCGGCATTGCACCAGCGAGGGGCGCGGATCGACCGCTGCCTCGGCCAGCGCGCGGTCGATATCGTCAACATCATGGCCGTCACATTCGGTGACGTGCCAGCCGCTGGCGCGATAGCGGGCGGGTATATCCTCGCTCGACGACAGGCTGACCGCGCCGTCGATAGTGATGCGGTTATCGTCCCACAGCACGTTTAGCCGCCCGAGCGCGAGATGCCCGGCAATCCCGACCGCTTCGTGGTTGATCCCCTCCATCAGGCAGCCATCGCCCGCGATCACCCAGGTGCGGTGATCGACCAG
>PNLG01000403.1 GCA_013822915.1 Sphingomonas sp.
GACGGCACCTGGAAGGCAAAGGATGCGCTGAAGGCTGCATTTGACGGCGCCGGGATCGATCTGAATCAGCCGGTGATCGCCACCTGTGGGTCGGGGATCACCGCGGGGGTGGTGGTGTTTGCGGCACATCTGCTCGGCAATAGCGCAGCACTTTATGACGGCGCCTGGTCCGAATGGGGTGCCGACCGCTCCACGCCAAAGGCCATGGGCCCCGCGTGAGCGACGACACGGGTGACAGCGCGCGGTTGGGAAACAACACGCGCGCCGTCACCGCCGGACGCCGCGAGGAATGGACGCGCGGGATTGTCAGCGTGCCGGTGTGGCGCGCCTCCACCATCCTGTATGAGTCGGTGGCCGACCTGCGCGCAACGGGCGCGCGCGGCGACACGCACCACACGCTGTTCTATGGGCGGCGCGGCACGCCAACGCAGTGGAGCCTTGCCGACGCACTGACGGCGCTGGAGCCTGGGGCGGAGGGGACATTCCTCTACCCCTCGGGCGTGGCGGCGATTGCGGCCGCGCTGCTTTCAGTGCTGTCGCCCGGCGATGAAGTATTGATGGTCGACACCGCCTATGACCCGACGCGCAGCATGGCGATGGGGCTGTTAAAGCGGCTGGGGATATCGACGCGCTTTTATGATCCGATGATCGGAGTGGGGATCGGCGCGCTGATCGGCGATCGCACCCGCGCGATCCTGCTCGAAAGCCCCGGCAGCCTGACGTTCGAGGTGCAGGACGTGCCCGCGATCGTCGGGGTGGCAAAGGCGCGCGGGCTGGTGACGTTGCTCGATAACAGCTGGGCGACGCCGCTCTATTTCCCCGCAATTGCGCATGGGATTGACCTCTCGGTCCTTGCCTGCACCAAATATATTGGCGGCCATTCGGATGTGATGCTGGGCAGTGTCACCGCCGCGCCCGGCCATTTCGCTCGGTTACGCGATACCAGTTTTCAGCTCGGTCAAGTGGCGAGTGCCGATGATTGCTGGCTCGGCGCGCGCGGGCTGCGCACGCTTGGCGTGCGGCTGGCACAGCATCAGGCGAGCGCGCTGACGATCGCGCAGTGGCTGCGCACCCGCCCGGAAGTGGCGCAAGTGCTGCACCCCGCGCTTCCCGATTGCCCCGGCCACGCCCATTTCCTGCGCGACTTTGCCGGGGCATCGGGCCTGTTCGCTTTCGCGCTGAACGGCGGGAGCGATACCGCCCGCGCCGCGATGATCGACGCGCTCGACCTGTTCGGCATTGGCTATAGCTGGGGCGGGTTTGAAAGCCTGGCCCTGCCCGTCGACCCCGCCCGTCACCGCAGCGCAACACGACCCGATTTTGCCGGGCCGTTGATTCGGCTGTCGATCGGGTTGGAGGATGCCGACGATCTGATCGCCGATCTTGACCGTGGACTGGCGCAATTTCGCGCGGCCATGGGGCGTTAGCGCCGCCTTCCTCTACCCAAATCGGGGCACAACCACGTCGGCGGCACGATTTTTCTTGTGCATCGCAGCAAACAGCCGCAATCTAATGTTAGCTCTTAAGGTGCACAGGGGATTATCCCTAACAGATGTAGTGGGAGCTACAGCAGGCAGGGACACCATGATCATTTGATTTGGGGGTTTCCAATGCGCTTTACTCTATCCACCCTCGGCGTTCTGGTGCTCGCCGCCACCGCCACACCCGCGCTCGCCGATGAAACCGATCCGCCACCGGCGATCGTGATTTCGGGCAGCGCGACCTTCACCACCGACTATCGCTTTCGCGGCGTTTCGCGGTCGGATACCGACCCGGCCTTTCAGGGCGGCATCACCATCAGCCACAAAAGCGGCTTTTACGCGGGCTTTTGGGCGTCGAACCTGTCCGGTTGGGGCACATTTGGCGGCCCGAACCTTGAAACCGATCTGATTGCCGGGTTCAAAAAACCGGCGCTTGGCGGCACGGTGGACGTCGGCTTCACCTGGTATACCTATCCCGGTGGCGCCAACACGACCGACTTTGTCGAATTCTACTCAAAGCTTAGTGGCACTATCGGCCCGGCAACGCTGACTGCGGGCGTGTTTTACGCGCCCGAACAACGCGCGCTCGGCAATTTCAGCAACACACCGCAAAGCCGCTTTGGCGATGCCGAGGACAATATCTATGTATCGGGCGATGGTGCCATCGCGATTCCGAAAACGCCGATCACGCTGAACGCCCATATCGGCTATTCAAACGGCAACCCCGGCCTTGGCCCGAACGGGACCAGCGTAACGCCGACCGGTTCGTATTGGGATTATTCGATCGGCGCGAGTGCCACGTATAAGAACCTGACGCTCAGCGTCTCCTATGTCGATACCGACATTTCCGATGCGCGTTCCGCCTATCTCCAGCCGAATTTCAGCCGGGGCCAGGATGGCATCGGCTCAATCGCGGCGGGCACGGCGGTCGTTTCGCTGACCGCAGCGTTCTGACCGGCGAGCGGGCCGTTCCCGGTTGAGGGGACGGCCCGTCGGCGGTTACTTTGGGGTGGCGGTGGTTGCGACCTGCCCGTCGCCCTCTGGGGCTGCGACAACATCGCGGGTGGTCGCGCCCTTGTCGACCACATTGGTCTCCGGGTCGCCGACTTCGGATCGGATACCGGGGTTGATGCTGTCCCCGCCAGCATTGTTCAGTACCGCCTGCTCGCCGATGCTGCGCGCCGCCGGGCCGCCGAACAGCGCCTCCAGCGCCAATGTGCTGGGGTTGTTATCCTGCGGGCGGGCAGCGCCGGGGCGCGGCGGGACCAGCGCATAATCGGGCGGGATCACCAACGGGGCTTGCCGGGCGACCGCATATTCATCGGGCTTGACGCGCTTTAGCCCGGTGCCGCCGCCACATCCGGCCAGCGCCACCGAAAAGCCGACCAAGACCGCGACCGGCACAAATTTACGCATTGTCATTCTCCAC
>PNLG01000150.1 GCA_013822915.1 Sphingomonas sp.
GCGCTGCAACGCCTTAGCTGGTCGATTGCGATCTTCGCGCCGATTGGCGGGATGACGGGCTATTATGTTGGTCGCACGCTAAAGGCCGCCGGGCCGGGCGGGGTGCCGTTCACCTGGACGCTGGCCGAGCTGTTCAGCCTGGTTATTGCCTTAATGCTCATCATCAGCGGCGTTGTGGTGGCGATTGCTGCGACCAGCGACCGCCGCTGGAACCGGATGGTCGAGGATCAGGCGGCCGACGAACCCGTCGATCCCGCCGCGCGGACGAGCGGCGTGCGCCAGGCGTGGGTCTGCATCCTGGCTGGCGGCCTGATGCTGGCGCCGCCGATCGCCGCGCATATTCCGCTTGGGGTGGAGGTGCGGGTTGGCCTTGCGGTGGTGATTGGCCTGTTGATGGTGGTAGAGACGTGGATCAACTTGAAGCTGTGGCGCGACGGCGATGAGCTGACCCGCGCTGTGATCGCGCAAACCGGGGCGCTGTGCTTCTGGACGCTTCAGCTTGGCCTGTTCGGCTGGGCGGCCCTCGCCAAGCTCGACCTGGTGCCTGACATCGATGGCTGGACGATGTTCACGCTGGTGATGGGCACCTATCTGATCGTGTCAGTGGTGATCGCGCGGCGGCGCGGGCTGGTGCCCGACCGCTGACGCCCCTCACACCCGCATCGGCATGATGACGTAGAGCGCAGGGGCCTTATCATTTTCGCGGATCAGCGTGGGGGCGGCGGCATCGGCCAGGTGGACTTCGACCAAATCGCCCTCGACCTGCGCCAGAATGTCAAGCAGATAGCGGCTGTTAAAGCCGATTTCGAACGCGGGTGCTGTGTAATCACCCGGAACGTCTTCGGCCGCGGTGCCGTTTTCGGGGCTGGTCACCGACAGCGTGATCTTGTCGCGGTCGAGCGCCATCTTGACCGCGCGGGTCTTTTCGGTGGCGATGGTCGAAACACGGTCCACTCCTTCCTGAAACGCGCGCGGGTCGATTTTCAGGATGCGGTCGTTGCCCGTCGGAATCACCCGGCTGTAATCGGGGAACGTCCCGTCGATCAGCTTCGACGTCAAAATCGCCTGGCCAAGATCGAAGCGGATCTTGGTGCCCGACAGCGACACCCCGACCGAGCCGTCAACCTCATCAAGCAGTTTGCGCAACTCGCCCACGCATTTGCGCGGCACAATCACGTCGGGCATCCCCTCTGCCCCCCCGGGCCGTACGACGGTCACGCGGGCGAGCCGGTGACCGTCGGTCGCCGCCGCTTTCAACACCGGCGCGGGATCGTCCGACACATGCAGGAAAATGCCGTTCAGATAATAGCGCGTTTCCTCGGTCGAAATCGCAAAGCGCGTCTTGTCGATCATTTGCTTGAGTGTTTCGGCGGGCAGCTCGAACTGCGTCGGCAATTCACCTTCGGCAATCACCGGGAAATCATCGCGCGGGAGGGTGGCGAGGCTGAACTTGGCGCGCCCGGCCATGATCGTCATCCGCCCCTCCGCCGCCGACAGCGCGACTTGCGAACCCTCAGGCAATTTGCGGACGATATCGAACAGCGTGTGGGCCGATACGGTGATGGCGCCGGCCTGATCGACGGCGGCGGCGACAAGCTCGTTGATCTGGAGGTCAAGATCGGTCGCCATCAGCTTCAGCGACCCCTCCCCACTCGCCTCGATCAGCACGTTGGATAGGATGGGAATGGTGTTGCGTCGCTCAACCACCGACTGGACGTGGCTCAAGCCCTTTAGCAAGGTTGCGCGTTCGATTGTCGCCTTCATTCTGCTCCCCTGGGGCCGCCGCCCCCTGATATAGTCTGCGCCGATCGGGGTCCGTTCCGATCGGGTCAGCGGACAAATCGTGCGAGTTATTCCTTAAACATAAACCGGTCTGTAGCAAGCGCGGGCGCACGCAAATGCGCGGCTGATCCGGCGCAGATTGGCACGCGTGGCCGAACAAGGCTGGAAATTCTTGCCACTGCATTGCATGGCGGGCCATCGGATCAGGGGAAAGGGCATCATGCGAAACGGCCGGGATTTCATCGCGCGCCACGGCGAAACGGTGTTCAATGCCGCGCGCCGGTTGCAGGGAGATGCGCCGCACACCCCGCTGACCCGCGCAGGCTTTGCGCAAGCGGATCAGATGGGGGCAGCGCTTGCCGCGTATCTGGGGCCGACGCCGTCGATGACGCTGTGGGCGTCGAGTGCGGGCCGCGCGCTGCAAACGCTGGCGATTGTGGCCGAACATCTCGCGCTCGACTGGCACGGCGCGCATGCCGATGACCGGTTGGTCGAGATTGGCATGGGGCGCTGGGGCGGGCGATATTATGCCGATGTGATTGCCGAGGCAGGGTCGGTGATCGACGCCGATAGTGGCTTGTTGCGGCCTTCGCCCGATGGCGAAACCTATCCGCAAATTGCCGCGCGGCTGAACGACTGGCTGGCGGCGACGCGGGATGATCCGGGCGACCGGTTGATCATCATGCACGGCGTGTCGAGCTGTGTGCTGCGGGGCATCATGACCGGCCTGCCGGTGTGGCCCTCGCTTGGGACTGCGGCGGCGGCGGGGTTGCCGCAGGGATCGATCGTAATGATCGAGCGCGGGGTGGAGACGGTGATCCATCGCGGCGGTGGCAGCGCACCGGCATGAAAGGTCGACGGTTGGCAGTGGCGGTCGGGCTGGCAATGCTCGCCGTTCCCGCCGCGGCGCGCGATGCGCTGGGCACCTATGACCGTTGGGCGGCGTTTCGCGATGCGTCGCCGCGGCATTGCTATGCGATTGCGCGACCAGTGCGGGGCGGCGGCCGCAGCAGCGGGGGCGGGGCGTTTGCCAGCATCAACCACTGGCCGCGCCAGGGCGCGCATGGCCAGGTGCATCTGCGC
>PNLG01000173.1 GCA_013822915.1 Sphingomonas sp.
GCTCACCGCCGCGGCGAGATCGGGCATGCGGCTCTTATACACCTCGATAATCCGGGCGAGTAGCGCGCTGCGTTCCTCGATGCTCGTCTGCGACCAGCCGTCAAAGGCGGCGCGCGCAGCGGCAACGGCGGCATCGACATCGGCGGCGCTGCCCAGCGTGATTTCGGTGCAGGGCGCCTCGGTCGCCGGATTGATGACATGGTGGCGCGTGCCGCCGATGCTATCGACCCAGGCGCCGTTGATATAATGTTGCGTGTAGCTGTGCATCGCCTTGCTCTCCATCTGGGCTTCCGATTGTTTTCGAGGACTCGGTATGGGCGATAGATGGCGGGAGCGCGCACGGGTTGCAAGGGGCGAGCGGTCGGCTAGCGCCAAAGCGCGGCACCTGATCGTCGGGGCGCAACCAGCGGACCCGGCCCGTCGCTGCCTCGGTCGTGTGGGGCAAAATCAGCGGCGCGCCTGCGCCCGCGATTACGCCGCATGACGCTCCCAATGGTCGGTCGGATAGGCTGCGTTCGCGGAGTCTTCGCCCTTGAAATGGAACTGGCTGGTCAGGTCGTTGAGGCGCAACGCCTCGTTCGCCAGCGCGCGGGCGGCCGCGTTCGATTCCTCGGCCATCGCCGCATTCTGTTGCGTTACCTTGTCGATGTCGTGAATGGCGCTGTCGACGGTCGCCATCTGTTCGACCTGCCGCCCGGCGGACTCGGCGATGTCGGTCACCAGGGTGCGGATCGACAGAATACGGTTCAGCGTCGCGTTGACGCTGCTGTCCGTTGCCTCGACCAACTTGACGCCACGCGCGATCTGCTCGCTGCTGTCGTGGATCAGCTTCTTGATTTCGGCGGCGGCTTCACCGGCCTTTTCTGCTAGGTTGCGCACCTCTGTTGCGACGACGGCAAAGCCGCGCCCTGCTTCGCCCGACCGCGCCGCCTCCACGCCCGCATTGAGCGCGAGCAGCGTCGTCTGGAAGGCGATGCCGTCGATCAGCCCAACGATGCCGCCGATCGCGCTCGCCGACTGGGCGATCGATTCCATCGCCGCCCTAGCCGCTGTGACATTTTCGTGCCCGCGCTGGGCCTCGGTCGAGGCAATGGTGAACAGCGTGTCGCTCTCCCGCACGCGCTGTGCGACATCAGTTACGGCCTTGTTGGCGAGCGCCGTCGCGGCGGCGGTTTCCTCAAGCGATGCGGCCTGCAACTCGGTGCGCCGCGCCAGATCGTCCGACCCGCTGCTGATCTCGGCCATGTTGTGGCGCACGCGTTCGACCGCGCCGACGAGCATCCCCAGCATGTCCTCCAGCTGAGTAACAGTCTGGTTGAAGCTGTGGCGGAGCGATTCATGGTCGCAGCCGAAATGCCGGTTGATGCGCACCGTCAAGTCGCCCTCGCTCAGCCGCTCCAGTGCGCCGCCCATCTCGGCGATGACCGTCGCGTTTTCGCCCTGCATCGCCTCGGATCGGGCCTGCGCTGCCTGTGCGACCTCGATCGCCTGCTGCGACTGATCAAGCAGCGCGACCAGCTTCACGGCCGTCCAGCTCAGGATACCGGTCTCGATCAGCACGACCGCGGCATGCAGCAGAACGCGGCCCAAATTGGCGCCGCCATCGAACACGAACTGCGGCCCGACGAAATTGAGCACCAGATGATGCACCGCTGTGACCACCGTGCCGGCGACGATCGGTCGCCAGTCGCACAGGATGACGAGCGCCGCGAGCACCGCGAAGAACATCAGGTGCATGTCGATCTGCCAGGGATGGCCGCGCGACACGAACACGAGTGCTGCCGGGATCAGCGGCGCGGCAATGCCGGTGACGATGCGGGCAGATACGCCGGTGTCCCGGCGGATCAGATTGTAGGTCGGCATCGCCATCGCAGCGAGCGCAAGCGCCGTTGCCGACCAGACATGGTCGCTGCCGATCGCAAACCCGGTCGCCAGCGCGGCCAGAACGCCGGCACCCATCAGCGCAACCAGTGTCTTTGCGCCGACATGGCGCAAATGATCGAGCGTTAGCGGCATTAAAAGGCCTTTCGCTTGGAGTTGTTGGTGCCGCAGGTCGCGGCATTGGCGTTGAGCAGGAGCACGCCTCGGCTGAGCGCGTACCAGAACGGATTGCTGCCCTGCGCGTCGATGATCAGGCTGCCCGGAATTGGCCCTTGACCGCGCAGGCGGATTTCGCGGTTGAGCAGGACGCTGGCCGCATTGGTGCCGACCGGCAGGGCCAGCATCGCTCCGCGCGCGGGGGGCGCCAGCGTCATGATGACGATCACAATGACTGCCAAGCCAATTTGGGTCAGCAGCTGTGTCTGCGCACCGCGCATCGAAAAAACCTTATGACCAGTACAGCGACCGATAAGCACGGCCGCATTGGGGGGTGCAGCGGCGCCCGAAGATCGGCATCGATCCTCTTCAACCGCTGTCGAATTGGTTTATCGCCATAAAGGTTAACAAAGCCGCTATTTCGGTGCGAATTTTCGCAGGTGCAGCAAAATGCGGGGTGAGGGAGCGCGCGCAGACTCACCGCAGGGACGACGGTGTCGCTTGCGTGTCGATTCCGACGGTGCGCAACCAGTCGCCCAGACAGCAAAACGCCCGGGGCGTTCCCACCCCGGGCGCTTGCAATTCAAGTAATCTGCGGATCGATCAGGATGAATAATACATATCGAATTCAACTGGGCTCGGCGTCATTTCCCAGCGCGCGACATCTTCCATTTTCAGCTCGATATAGCTTTCGATCTGGTCCTTCGAAAACACGTCACCCTTCAGCAGGAAGTCGTGGTCGGCGGCGAGGCTTTCCAGCGCTTCGCGCAGGCTGCCGCACACTGTCGGCACTTCCTTCAATTCTTCGGGCGG
>PNLG01000239.1 GCA_013822915.1 Sphingomonas sp.
GATCGCCCCAAATCACCCGGCCCAGCCCGTCAATCGCACCAATCCGGTCGCCATCGCCATCAAAAGCCAATCCGAAATCGAGCTGCTTGTCCGCGACAAGTGCCTTCAGATCGGCAAGATTCTTTTCTTCTGTGGGATCGGGATGATGGTTGGGAAAATCGCCGTCGACATCGGTGAACAGCAGATGATGCTCACCCGGCAGGAGCTTGACGAGCTTCTCGATCACCGGGCCGGCCGCGCCATTGCCCGCATCCCAACCAATCCGGTAAGCGCCGCCGGTAAACCCTTCCACCAGCCGTTCGACATAGCGGTCCATAATCTCGACCGTCTCGACGCCGCCCGCGCCACTTTCCCAATCACCAGCGGTAGCAAGGCGCGCCAGATCCTGAATATCGGCGCCGAAAAACGGGCGGCGCTGCAACACCATTTTGAAGCCATTATACTCGGCGGGATTATGGCTGCCGGTTATCTGGATGCCGCCATCCACTTCTAGCGTGGCTTCGGCGTAATAAAGCATCGGCGTTGGCCCCATGCCGATGCGCACCACATCGACCCCGCCTGCGGTCAACCCGGCAACCAGCGCCTCCTCAAGCGCGACCGACGTCTTGCGTCCATCATAGCCAACCGCGACCCGGGTGCCGCCTGCGCGCCGCACGCGTGTCGCAAAACCGCGGCCGATCGCGGTCGCATCGGCGGTGTTCATCGTTTTGCCAACAATCCCGCGAATGTCATATTCGCGCAGGGCGGTGCGGTCGAACTGATGCGTCATGGTTCGTCAAAGCTCCGATTTAGAGTGGGTTTTAGTCCGGACGGGATTTCAGCAACGTATCGCGGGCGAGGTTGATCCGGCGCGTCAGCTCGGTCGACCCACCCCGGTCGGGATGGACGGCCGCGACCAAGCGGCGGTGCGCGGCGCGAATGGCATCGGCATCGGCATCGGCCGCCACGCCCAGAATCGCGCGGGCCTCCGCTGCATCAAGCGTGCGCTCAAAAATCTGGCCGCGATCGGCGCGGCGCGGCGCCAGATAGGGCCGCAGCCACCACCAGGCCGCCAGCGCCAATCCGCCAAACAACAGGATCTTGGCGATCATGCGAACAACGGCAATGCCGGTTCGGGCAGGCCAAGCGCCGCCATCATTTCGCGCAATTCCTGCCGCGCGGCGACATGGCCCAGCCCCATCTGGCCGAAATCACGCGAATCGATCAGCGTCAGCCCGCTTGGGAACAGCTCGCGATACACCACGCGCTCGCCCAGCCCGGGGATCACGCGAAATCCGACGCGCTTCGCCAATTGCGTGAGCGCATCGGACACGCGGCGCATATTGCGTGCTTCGATATGTTGCACCCGGTTGCGCAACACCACCCAGTCGATCGTCGCGCCGTCTGCCTTGGCCCGGGCTTTGCGCGCATCCCAGATCAGCTCAGCGTAAAAGCTCGGCCGCGTTACCTTGTAATCGGTCGGGTCAACCTGACCGATCAGGTCGAAATCGACAAAGCTGTCGTTCATCGGCGTGACCAGCGTGTCGGCGCGTTGTGCTGCCATGCGCGCAAAGCGATCGTCGCGGCCCGGCGTGTCGATAATCAGGAAATCGGCGTCGCTGCTCAATTCCGCAAGCTGCTCGGTAAAGCGCGGCAAACTCTCGCCATCATGCGTCAGATGGACGGGCATCGGGAGCTGCCGGTCGAGCCGCTTCATCGTCGCTGTGCGATTGTCGAGATAGCGCCCCAGCGTGCGCTGGCGGTGGTCAAGGTCATAGGCCGCAACACGCGCGCCCTTGGCCGCCAGCGCGATCGCGACATGCACCGCCGTCGTCGATTTGCCGGTCCCGCCCTTTTCATTTGCGAAGACAATGACGTGCGTCTTTGGCAAGCGCTTTCCCTTATTGTATCGCGCGCACTCCCTGCATAGAAGGCCGCGCCCAACCCCTTGTCCACGTCCCCATATCGAAGGCTATTCGCGCGTGCAAACCATCCGTCAGATCGACCTGCTCCGCCCGCACATCGCGCAGCTCCGCGCCGACGGGGCGCGGATCGCGCTGGTGCCGACGATGGGGGCACTGCACGCCGGTCATCTCGCGCTGGTGGAGGCGGCGAAGCGCTGTGCGGATGCGGTGGTTGCGTCGATTTTCGTCAATCCCCGCCAATTTGCGCCGGGCGAGGATCTGGCCCGCTATCCCCGCCGCGAGACGCAGGACGCCCGGATGCTGAGCGAGGCCGGGTGCGCGGTGCTGTGGATGCCGCCAGTCGAAGAGATGTATCCGGCCGGATTTGCGACCAACATCACGGTCGGCGGGGTGAGCGAAGGGCTGGATGGTACGGCCCGACCAGGCCATTTCGACGGCGTCGCAACCGTCGTTGCCAAGCTGTTCAACCAGGTCCGCCCCGATGTCGCGCTGTTCGGGGAAAAGGATTTTCAGCAGCTCGCGGTGATCCGCCGCATGGTCGCCGATCTCGACTTCGCGATCGACATTGTCGGCGTGCCGACCCAGCGCGAGGATGACGGGCTCGCGCTGTCGTCGCGCAACATTTACCTGGCAGGGGAGGACCGGGCGCGCGCCGTAGCACTTCCCCGGGCGCTTGGCGATGCGGCGCGCAGCATCGGGCGCGGCGGCGATGCGGCGACGGCGCTGTCCACCGCGCGCGTGGCGCTGCTGAACAGCGGGTTCGAGGCAGTCGATTATGTCGCGCTGGTCGACAGCGAAACGCTGACCGAATCGCAAGATCTGTTACGACCACTCCGCCTGCTCGCTGCGGCGCGGATTGCGGGCACCCGGTTGATCGACAATCTTTCGGTGGAGATCAGCGAACAAGGTTAACCGCGTTAACCATTTCTTTAAGCTGTTCAC
>PNLG01000031.1 GCA_013822915.1 Sphingomonas sp.
ATGATCTGCGTGCGGTCGGTGCTACGGTTGATCTGTGCGACCGCGCGGGCAAGCCGCTGATCTTCGTGGTCAATGCAGCCACGCCCAAAGCCAAGATCACGTCGGAGGCAGCCGTTGCCCTGTCGCAGCATGGCACGGTCGCGCCAATCACTATCCATCACCGCACCGATTTTGCGGCGTCGATGATCGACGGACGCACCGTGATGGAGGTTGATCCGAGTGGAAAATCGGCTGGCGAGATTGAGGCGCTTTGGGCCTATATCGCTGACCGGCTTGAAAAGAATTTTCGACGCACCGTGTTCAGCGCGCCCGCCGCCGCAGGCGGTATTGTGCCGACGCGTCAGGCGGGTGGCTTTGGCCGCCGGGTGGTGAGCTGATATGACGTCGCTAATTGGCCAGCCTAAGAGCTTTGCCTCACTGTCGTCGACCTTGTTGGCGCGCAAAGGGCATGCGCGCCCGGCGATGCGCTCGCAAGGCTATGCAGGCTTTGGCGGTGCCGGCTTTGGTGCTGCGCCGGATGCCGGGGATGATTTGGGCTGGAACGACATGGGGCATGCCACGCCGGCTGAGCCGGTTGCGTCGCCCGTGCCACCTGTGCTGCGTCAGCGCGAAGTGCTGCGCGAGGAATTGTCGGGGCCAGTCGCCGTCGAGGCACCCCCCCCGGATCGACCCACCGCTTCGATCGAGATCGAGCGTGCAGCCGTCGTTCGTGCAGCCGTTGGCAGCAAGGGCAAGGCGGCGTTTACGCTCCGGCTCGATTCCGCGCGTCACTTGCGGCTGCGGCTGGCGAGCGCGCTTGCCAATCGCTCGGCACAGCAGATCGTTTGTCAGGCGCTCGATGCTTATCTGGAAACGGTGCCTGATCTTGAAGACATGGCCGCACACGCTGCGTCGCGGCCCGACAGCAAAACGGACATGGGGGAATAATCCGATGAAACGCCGGACCGCCGCTACTTTGGGCGCAACTGCATTATTGCTTGTCACAACGGGCCTGGTGGGTCAGGCGCTGATGACCGGCGGCGTGGCTTTTGCCGGTCCGGGGGCCAGCGGCGAGGTGGAGAAAGCCGCCGCCGCCAGTGCAGCCAAGGCACGCAAGATGCTGGCTGGCGGGGCCGCGTTGTCGGCGGTTGCCCATGCCGAGGCCGCCGTGCAGGCGGCACCGCAAAATCAGGCCTATCGCGCGCTGCTCGGCCAAGTTTATCTGATGGCGGGCCGGTTCGCCTCTGCCCGCGACGCGTTCAGCGATGCGCTGGCACTGTCGCCGAACGATGGCCGCAGCGCGCTCAGCCTCGCGCTCGCCCAGATTGCGAACGGTGACTGGACCGGCGCGCGCCAAACGCTCGATACGCATGCTGATACGATTGCGGTGGCGGATCGCGGGCTGGCGATTGCGCTGGCCGGGGATCCGGCGACGGCGGTCGACGTGCTGACGGTTGCGGCACGGGCAGCGGAGGCTGATGCAAAGACGCGGCAGAATTTGGCGCTCAGCCTGGCGCTGGCCGGGCGCTGGCGCGAAGCCCGCGCGATCGCCGAAGTCGATGTCGCCGCTGATGAGTTGGACAAGCGCATGATTGATTGGGCGGTGTTCGCGCGGCCCGTGGGCGCTGCCGATCAGGTCGCCGCGCTGCTGAAAGTCATTCCGATTGAGGATAAGGGCCAGCCGGTGGCGCTTGCGCTGAACGCTCGGGTTGCCGCACAGCCTGCGGTAGTAGCAGCACCGATGCCGGTTGCTGACGCGCCTGGCTTTGCGTCCGCCGAGCCAGCGGCTGACGCGCCGAAACTGGCTGAAACAAGTGCCGCTGCGCCTGCCATCGTGTTTGCCGAGCGTCGTGAAGTGGTTCAGGCGCTCCCGGCTCGGTCGGCCAAGCCGATGCGTGCGGCCCGAGTCGCAAAGCCCGTGACGGCGCCTGCACCGGCGGTGGCGGCCAAGCCCGCGACCCCTGCGCCGGTTGCAGCAAAGCCCATTACCGTTGCGGCAAAATCAACCGCCGTTGCAGCGCGCGGAAATTTCTACCTACAGCTCGGCGCGTTTGAAAATGCCGCCGTTGCCCGTGATGGCTGGGTGCGCGCAACCCGCCGTTACCCCGCTTTTGCAGCGCAGAACCCGACGGGCATGGCTTTCAAGACCGCTGCGGGCAATGTGTATCGCCTCTCGCTGGGTGGCTTTACCCGTGCAGAGGCAGTGGCGATGTGCAGCGCCTATCGCGCGCGCGGCGGCCAGTGTTTTGTGCGCGAGGGGGCAGGGGACCAGGCCGCTTCCTGGCTTGCATCGGCCAAGCAACCCGTCCGCCAGCTCGCCTCGCGCTAAGCGGACTGGTTACGCCTAAACCAGCCGGTCACCGCCCTTGTAAAGCCGCAAGACGCGCCCCTGTGTCGGCATGCCGTCGAACGGGGTGTTGCCGGCAAGTCCGGCAAAACGGTCGGCGCTGATCTGCCACGGCGTATCAGGGTTTAGGACAAGCAGATCGGCGGGCATGCCGACCGCCAATTGCCCGGCCCGAATGCCCAGCACCTGTGCCGGATTGGTCGCCAACAGCTCAAACAGGCGCGCCAGCGGGATCACTCCATCGCGCACCAGCCCAAGCCCCAGCGCGAGCAGCGTCTCCGCACCCGCAGCCCCCGGGCTTGAATCGGCAAAGGGCAGCCGCTTTTCCTCCGGCCCGCGCGGATCATGCCCCGATGCCAGCACGTCAATCGTCCCGTCGGCGACCGCTGCGAGCGTCGCTTGCCGGTCGCTTTCAGCACGCAGCGGGGGCGATAGGTGGGCAAAGGTGCGAAAGCCCGACATCGCGATATCGGACAGGAACAAATGGGCAGGCGTGGTCCCG
>PNLG01000231.1 GCA_013822915.1 Sphingomonas sp.
GCGGCACGCTCGATAAACGGCACCGCATCGCCCCAGCGACCCGCGCGGTCAAACGCGCTCCCAGCCTGAAGATAGAGCCGCCAGCCGGCGCCGGTCCCCGCCCGCTCGATCGCACGGCGATAGCTAGCGCCCGCATCGGCGAACCGATCGCTTGCCATCAACAAATCGCCCACGCGCCGGTGCGCAGTCGCATCGCCGACGTCTGCCCGCGCCAGTGGTAGCGCGAGCGCGAGTGCCTCCGCCGGTCTCCCGGCGCGCGCCAACACCGCGATACGCAAATCCTGTTGCGCGGCGAACCAGGGACTATCGGTACCAACTTGGTCGAGCGCGGCAAGCGCTTGTGTCGATGCGCCTTCCTCGGCCAGTCCCTGCGCCAGCGCGAGCAGCGCCGGGGCATCGCCAGGGTGCAGGATTAGCGCCGCCCGCGCGAGCGCGATCGCCAGAATAGCGGTCTCGCCCTCGCCAATGTCGCGCGCAAGGCTCGCGAGCAGGCGGGCAATGCCCAGCCGCGCCGGACCGGTCGTTAGCCCCGCCGATGCCAGCCGGTGCGTGGCGTCGCCGACCGCCGCGTCCCCGGTTGCAAACAACAGGCGCGCTTCTTCGATCGCACCGCGCGCGACAAGCAATTGCGCCGCTGTCACGCGTAGCGACAAATCGCCATTCCCGCCCGCCGCAGCCGCCCGCAGCGCGGTCAGCCCCGCTTGCTGCTGCCCCACAGCAATCAATATCAGGGAGCGCGCCTCCGCCACATAGCGTGCGCCGATCGACCGGCGCGGCGCGGCGGCAAGCACCGCCAGCGCGCGGTCCGGCTCCCCTTCCACCAACGTCCACGCCCGCAGCGCGGGGGCCAGGAAGCTGAGCGGACCGTCGGCGATCCGGGCAAGCGCTGCATCGCTGGCTTTGCCATCGCCGATACTCAGCGCCTGCGCCAGCGCCAGCACCGCGGTATCGCGCGGGCCAACATCTGCTTCCTCCAGCAGCTTACGCGCCTGTTCGACAAGCCCTGCGTCCCCCGCCTGCAACCCGGCGCGATAGGCGCGGATCGCGATCAAGACATCGTCGGGCGCGCCGTTCAACGCGCGCGCATAATCGGCGGCGGCCAGCGCGCTCTGCCCATCGGCATCGGCGGCGCGAGCACGGACATAAGCGGCAAGCTCGCCCGCATCGCCGATCGCCGCCGCGGGGGACGCAAGCGCAAACGCTGCTATCGTCAGCGCGCGCATGACAACCTTACATATTGGGATAATTGGGGCCTCCACCGCCTTCGGGGACCACCCAGTTGATGTTCTGGGTCGGATCTTTGATATCACAGGTCTTGCAGTGGACGCAGTTTTGCGCGTTGATGACAAAGCGCGGTGCGCCCTTGTCCGCGTCCACCACTTCATACACCCCCGCTGGGCAATAGCGCTGCGCCGGTTCGTCATACAACGGCAGATTGTGCGCAATCGGCACGTCCGCATCCTTCAGCGTCAGGTGAACCGGCTGATCCTCGGCATGGTTGGTGTTCGACAGGAACACCGACGACAGCCGGTCAAAGGTCAAGATGCCATCGGGCTTGGGATAATCGATCTTGGGCATCAGGTCGGCCCGCCACAACTCGTCGTGATTGGCGTGATGGCCAAGCGTGAAGGGCATTTTGATTCCCCAGCTTTCGAGCCACATCGTTGTCGTGGCAAGACCCGCCCCCACGATCATCCCGAATTTTTCAATGAGCGGCAGCGCATTTCGCACCACCGACAATTCCTTATGGACCCAGCTTGCCTCAAACGCCGCCGGATAGGCCGCCAGCTCATCGCTCGCCCGGCCATCCGTGACTGCGGCAAAAGCGGCATCGGCCGCCATCATGCCCGATTTCATCGCCGTGTGGCTGCCCTTGATCCTTGGCACATTGAGGAACCCCGCCGAACAGCCAATCAGCGCGCCGCCGGGGAAGACGAGTTTCGGGATCGCCTGCAACCCGCCATCGCTGATCGCGCGCGCGCCGTAAGACACACGCTTGCCCCCCTCGAGCAGTCCGGCGATCGCAGGGTGCGTTTTCCACCGCTGCATCTCCTGAAACGGCGAGAGATGCGGGTTTTGGTAGCTCAGCCAGGTCACCAGCCCCAGCGCGACCTGCCCATTGGCCTGATGATAGAGGAACGCGCCGCCATTGGCATTATTGTCGAGCGGCCACCCCTGCGTATGGAGCACATGGCCGGGATGGTGCTTTTCGGGCGCGATGTCCCACAATTCCTTGATACCGATGCCGTAAACCTGCGGCTCGCAATCGCGCGCCAGCTCGAACCGGGCGATGAGTTGCTTCGACAAGTGCCCGCGCACGCCTTCGGCAAAAAACGTATATTTCGCGTGGAGTTCCAACCCCGGCTGGTAATCGGGCTTGTGCGTCCCGTCGCGCGCGACGCCCATGTCGCCGGTCGCGACACCCTTAACTGACCCGTCATCGTTAAACAGGATTTCGGCCGCGGCAAAACCGGGGAAAATCTCCACCCCCAGCCCCTCGGCCTGTTCGGCGAGCCAGCGGCACAGGCTGCCCAGGCTGCCGGTATAGGTGCCCTTGTTGTTCAGGAACCCCGGCAACAGCCAGTGGGGCACGCTGTAATGCCCCTTTTTAGTGAGGATCCAGTGGTGGTTGGCCGTCACTGGCGTTTGCGCCATCGGGCACCCCATTTCGCGCCAGTCGGGGAGCAATTCGTCGAGCGCCTTTGGATCGACCACCGCGCCCGACAGGATGTGGGCACCGACTTCGGACCCTTTTTCGAGCACACAAACCGACAACTCGCTGCCCGCCGCATTCGCCAGTTGTTTCAGCCGGATCGCCGC
>PNLG01000289.1 GCA_013822915.1 Sphingomonas sp.
CAGCCCGGTAATGACAGTGAGGGTATCGCGCGGAATATCAACATCCACGCCCTTCAGATTATGCTCGCGCGCGCCGCGAACCGAAATATGAGTCAGCATGGCGTGAGTTCTAGGAATGTTCCAGCGAAATTGCCATAGGGTGAATCGGGTTTTGCGGGGACGATCTATCCCCCCAACGCCCCCGCCACCGCGCGCAGCACGGCCGCACGGAAATGAACCCCGATATGGCTGCCGCGCAGCTCGATCACGCGCAGGCCGGGCTCACTTTCGACAAAACATGCGCGACCATTGACGAGGCCGTCGCTCGCGCTCCAGATCGCGGTTGCGGGCACCGGCAGGGGAGCGGCGATCTCCGCCTGCCGCGCGATCAGGGCGGGGTCGTCAATCCTCTCGCCGCTCACCCATTGATAGGTGCGCCAGACATTGGTCGCGCGCGGCCCGGCGGCATAGGGCGAGGCGATGGTGATGACTTCGCGCACGACCCCCGCGCCCAGCCGGTGCGCCGCCAGCCGGGCCATGATCCCGCCCAGCGAGACGCCGATCAGCGTCACCGGCGCGCCGGTTGACGCCGCCTAATCGCTGACCCGCACGAGCAGCCGTTCGCCATCGGCGCCGACCGTCCGCGCCCCGAAATTGCGGCCCAGCCCCCATGTCTCCACCCGATACCCCAGCCGCCGCAGATAGCGCGCCATGATCAACATCGACCGATCGGCATTGATCAACCCCGGCAGCAGGAGGAGCGGGCGGCCATCGCCCGGCGGCACCGCGCCAAGCGTCCGTCCCGCGACCGCAAGCTCGGCCAGCGTCCACGCCGCACGCGGCAAGTCCGCGGCCCAGAGCAGCCGACTCGGCGGGGGAAGCTGGGGCAAGGACGCGCTGGCCATACCGCTTGGCGATAGCATGTGCTGGCTGGCCAGACCAACCCGCCAAACCCATCGCGCCGATGTGCGGTGGCCGCTCGCTTGGGTTGCGACTAATCGGTAATCGGCCCGTTAAATGTTCCTGGCACAAATCGGGAAACCACCACTGCGCCATTCCCCGTGGCGCCAATCGACCCCGTTTCGGGCCGATCAACATTGTGGGGGAAATGTCCGATGGCCAAGCATTCGCCGGGTTCAAAGCGCGTTGCGGTTCTGGCGCTCGTCATGGCGGGCGTGGCGACGGCGGGGCTTGCGCTGACCGTATCGGGCAGCCGATCCGGCCGCCTGACCGTTGTTCCAAACAGCCGCGCGACCACCAGCGTGTCGGCGATCACCGGCGCCACCGCACAAGCCCAGCCTGCAACCGCAGTGACCACCGGCGCGGCTTATGATGCTGCGCTGGCGGTATGGCGCAAGCCGCGTGAAAAGGATTCGTGCGTGTCGTGTCACGGGCCCGACTTTATCGACCTGGCGCATATCGGCACCACCGACGGCGATCTTGTGCGCCGTGCGATCAGCGACGGCGCCAGCGCCAGCGAAGCGCAAACGCTGTTGAAAGCGGTGAAGGATCTGCGGTTCCGCTACCTCATCACCCCGCGCGATCCGCGCACATTTCGGCCGTTTCAGCCCGGCGGTGCGGTGCTGCCCGGCGCATCGAGCATCGAGCGCGACGCCGCTTTTGGCGACGAGCTGATTCAACGCTTGCCAACGATCGGCAGCGCCTCCCCGGTGCGCACGCTGGCCGATGCCCACCGCGCCCGCGACGAATTGCTGGCGGTCAATTTCGACACGTTGCGCATCGGCATCCCCTTCCCGCTATGGTCAGCCGACATCGCCCACGGCGCGCACGAAGGGACGATGAACGATTGGATCGCCGATTTGCCCCGCGTGCCGCGCCCGGAATTCGCCGCCGCCTGGACCGGGTTGCAGGACGTCTATCTGCGCGATCCGTCAGATTTCAACTTCTGGAAGCTCTATTTCGCGGTCGACGAAATGACCGAGGGCTTCGCAGGCGTTTCCCCCGCCGATCCGGCTGACAAGTGGAAAGCGCATGACCTGTCGCTCGTCAAATATCGCGCGACATTGATCGGCCAGCACCTGTTCCGAACCCAGGCGCTGCGGCGCACCGGCTTTGTTCAGGGTCAGACCGCCTTTTCCTATCTCGCGACCGATCCCGCATTCCGCATCCCGTTTGCGCGCGAAGCAGTGACGTTGCGGACCGGCGACCGGCTGGAGGAATTTTTGCCGAACCCGATGTGGGAAATCGGCGATTTCGAACGGCGCGACCATGCGCCATCGCTGCTAACTGCGGGGCAGCCCGGCAACATCAACACGCGCGACCGATCGCAAGATCAGCTCCGACTGCTTGGCTATCCCCAATTTGTCATCGACAGCATCAATGCGACAAAGACCGTCGAACAGGCCGCCGACGAACTGCGGCTGAGCTGGTTCATGATCGGGATGCGATTCGATCCGGGATTGCTGCGCACGCACCCGTCCAATTCAACGAAGGTTGGCGAATATCTTCATGTGCAATTGTGGAAGGGGGATTATTTCGTCCACCGCAGCTTCACGCAATTCCTGCGGATGGTCGTCCAGAGTTACGGCGCCAATGCGACCGTCAAGGCACCGCCGCCCTTCCGGCTGAAGTTCCATTACTTCACCGCGTATAATCGCGCCGTGCCCACCCGCTGGAACAGCGATCCGCAGAACCAGATCAGCTCGGCGGTCAAGGCCAAGCAACTTGACGCTTACAAAAGGCTGACCGCCAACATGTTCCGCATGAGCCTGTTGCTGCACGAAGAGGCGCTCGATCGCGGTGTGATTGCGCCCTATGGAGCCGCGACCACGCAGGACGGTGATTTTCAGCCGATCATCGACTTTCTGAACTATGC
>PNLG01000431.1 GCA_013822915.1 Sphingomonas sp.
TACCGGCTGTGCGATCTGGAAGTGCGGGTGCCGCTTAACCTGAACGTCCTTGATGCGCAGCGCACGCCGCGGGTGATGAGCCTGAAACAGGCGTTGCAAGCCTGGGTCGATCATCAGTTCATCGTGCTGGGGCGGCGCACCCGCTACCGGCTGGGCAAAATTGCCGACCGGATCGAATTGCTCGACGGCTATATCATCGCGTTCCTGAACCTCGACCGGGTGATCGAGATTATCCGTACCGAGGATGAGCCAAAGCCGGTCATGGTTGCCGAATTCGCGCTGACCGACCGGCAGGCGGAGGCGATCCTGAACATGCGGCTGCGGCAGTTGCGGCGGCTGGAGGAAATGGAGCTGCGGCGCGAGCGTGATGCGCTGGCCGATGAGCGCGGCGGGCTGGAGGCGTTGCTGGCCTCCGACGCGCTGCAACGGTCGCGGATGAAGGCCGATCTGGCGGTGATCGCCAAGCGCTATGGCCGCGACACCGCCCTTGGCGCGCGGCGCACGGTAATCGCGGAGGCGGGCCCTGCGCGGGTCATCCCGCTGGAGGCAATGATCGAGCGCGAGCCGATCACCGTCATCCTGTCGCAACGCGGCTGGATCCGCGCGATGAAGGGGCATATCGAGCTCAGCTCCTCCGACGCGCTGAAATTCAAGGAGGGCGACGGCCCCGCCTTTGCGTTCCACGCGCAGACCACCGACAAGCTGTTGCTGGCGGCCGAAAACGGGCGCTTCTACACGCTTGCCGCCGACAAGCTGCCCGGCGGGCGCGGTTTTGGCGAGCCGGTGCGGCTGATGATCGACCTTGACGGCAATCTCGACATCGTCGCGCTGTTTGCCGCCGGGCGCAGCGCGCGGGTGCTGCTCGCGGCGAGCGACGGACGCGGTTTTGTAGCGCAGACCGCCGATCTGATTGCCGAGACGCGCAAGGGCAAGACGGTGGTGACGCCGCGTCCCGGCGCGCGGCTTCACGTCGTTCGGGCGTTGGGCGATACCGACGATCATGTCGCGGTGATCGGCGACAATCGCAAAATGCTGGTCTTCCCACTGAGCGAGCTGCCCGAAATGGCGCGCGGGCAGGGGGTGCAGCTTCAGCGGTATCGCGACGGCGGCCTGAGCGATGTGACCGGCCTTGTGCTCGCCAATGGCCTGAGCTGGGCAATGGGGGGCGAGAGCGGGCGCACCCGGACGGAGGCGGATTTGCTGCCCTGGCGCGCGGTGCGGGGCGCGGCGGGGCGGCCACCGCCCACGGGATTTCCACGCGATAACCGGTTCTGATTGCGGCAGACGCACACGCTTCAGCGAGCCTTAACGACTATTCGTTATGCCGAATGACGATGCCTGTCCGCTTGCCCCGATCCCTTTTGCAGCACTTGTCGGCCCCGCGCCGACAGGAGGGGCCGCCGACGTTTGTTGATGATAGCGAGCCGCTGATCGGCCTGCTGCCCATCCCGGCGCTGATGATCGAGCACAGCGCGAGCGTGCTGAGGGCGGTGGAAATGAATCGGCCGCTCAGAGTGCTGGGCCTTGCCGGGGAGGGCGATGCAGCCCCCCTGCTCACGCAGATTGGCGAGCGGTTGAGCGATTTTGCGGCGTCAAGCGCGCCGAGCAATGACTTTATCTGGCAATATGGCGACAGCGTCGATTGCCGCCATTATCAAGTTCATCTGGCGCGTTCGACGCGCGGCGACAACCGCTTCCTGGTCACGCTGATTGATTGCACGGGTGAGCGCCGCACCGAACAGAATTTGCGGCGCGAGATGCTGACCGACGCGCTGTCGGGGCTGCCCAATCGCGAAGGCTTTGTCGAAACGCTCGAAACGCTGATCGCCGAACCCAGTGTCGATAATGAGCGCTATGCCGTCATGATCGTCAACCTTGACCGGTTCAACCGCGTCAATGCGTGCCTTGGCTCGCTGGCGGGTGATGAGCTGTTGATTACGGTCGCGCGGCGTATCCGTGGCGCACTTCGGGGGGGCGATGTGCTCGCGCGGATCGGCGGTGACGAATTCGCGATCATGCTGGCGCTCGATCAGGGGCGGCAGGATGCCGATCATCTGGCCAAGCGCGTGCTGGCCACGCTTTCGACCCCATTTCGCTTGTCGGATTTCGAGATTCGCGTGTCATGCTCGATCGGGGTCGCCTTTGGTGGTGACCCGGTGGACGATGCCGAGGATTTGGTCCGCCATGCCCAATTCGCCACGAAGCGGTCCAAGGCGTCGGGTGAGGTTGAGGCGTATCAGCCGCAGGCATTTGACCGCGCGCGCGCCGAATTCGGGCTGGAAACCGCGCTACACCGCGCCATCGACGCGCAAAGCCTGACGCTCGCCTATCAACCGATTGTCGATCTGGCGACCGGGCGGATCGTCGCGTTTGAGGCATTGGCCCGGTGGCGCAGCGATGGCGGCAGCGATGTCGGGCCCGGGGCGTTCATTCCGGTGGCGGAGGAATCGGGGCTGATCGTGCCGCTGGGGCGCTGGGCTTTGCGCGAAGCGGTGGCGACACTGGCTGCTTGGGATGCGCGAGGCGGCGATCGCACGGTCAAGATGGCGGTCAACGTCTCTGCGATCCAGCTGCAGCGCGACAATGTGCCGCAGCTCGTGAAACAGGCGCTGGAGGCAAGCGGCCTTGCCGGGCACCGCCTGACGCTTGAGTTGACCGAGAGCGCGCTGATCGTCGATCCCGACCGGATTGCCCAGATTATGCAGGCGTTGAAGTCGCTCGATGTAACGCTTGCCATGGATGATTTCGGCACCGGTTATTCCAACCTGACCAATCTTCAGAAATTGCCGATCGATGTGCTGAAA